>DATMKC010000205.1:0-10706 GCA_035553555.1 Egibacteraceae bacterium
CGGCACGGCGGGCCGCGCCGAGAAGCCGCCCGTGCGGCTAGGCTCGCCCCAGCGGTTCGCCGGCGTCCACGCCGGGAATGCGCCCAAGGCAGGAGCACGGCAGGAGTCGGTGCCCGCCACGGCGAATCCCCACAGGAGACGCCGTCCGGGCGGACCGGACAGCACGGGAGGTGGGCCGCATGTCGCGCCGTTTTGCCGCAGTCTTCGCGCTGGCCGCGATCGTTCTCGCACTCGCACCGGCCGCGTACGCGCACGAGGAGCGCGCGTCGCAGTTCCCCGCCGGTGATGGCAGCGTGCCGACCTACCGCACGCAGGAGCAGGCCGCCGACGTGCTGGTGGTGTGCAAGAAGGACGGCGACACGGCGCAGCGCATCGCGCGCATGACGGGAGCCGACAAGCACCGCAACACCAAGCTGTTCGGCCAGTGCCAGTTCGAGCACATCCAGGCGGCCGTCGACGCGGTCACCAAGCCGGGTACCAACATCTACGTGCTGCCCGGCACCTATCGCGAGGAGCCGTCGCACGACGAGAACGCGGCGTGCACGCAGGGCTGGGACGGTGGCGCGCTGGAGTACGCCGACATCGTGGAGTGCGGCGAGATCATCAACCTGATCACGGTGGCGGGCGACTCGGTCGACGACCCTGACATCGCCTGCGACAACGCGCTGTGCGACCTGCAGATCGAAGGCACCGGCGCGACCGCCGAGGACGTGGTGGTGCGCGGCGGCTTCAAGCCCAACGGCGACTGGGTCAAGCACAACGGCATCAAGGCTGACCGGGCCGACGGCTTCTACCTGCGCAACATGACCTTCGAGCTGTTCCGTGAGAACGCCATCTACGTGCACGAGACCGACGGCTACGTGCTCGACGACGTCGTCGCCCGCTACAACGACCTCTACGGCATCCTCACGTTCACCTCCGACCACGGCCTCATCTCCGACTGCGACACCCACCACAACGGCGACTCCGGTGTCTACCCGGGCTCCGCGGCCGACGTGAACGCCGACAACGCCTCGCCGCCGCCCCTGACCCGGTGGGCCGTGGAGATCACCGGCTGCTCCACGCACCACAACGCGCTGGGCTTCTCCGGCACCGCCGGAAACTCCGTGTACTTCCACGACAACGACGTGTGGGCCAACAGCGCCGGCTACGTGACCGACAGCTTCATCCCCAACCACCCCGGCATGCCGCAGGACCACGCCTGGCTGGAGAACAACCGCATCCACGGCAACAACACGAACTACTACAAGAACGTGCAGGGCGACGACGCGCCGTGCAAGCGCGCGAAGCCGGCCGACCGCGGTTACGAGGACGGCGTGGTGTGCCCGGCGTTCCCGGTGCCGGTGGGCACGGGCGTGATGATCGCGGGCGGGAACCGCAACCTCCTGCGCGCCAACCACATCTACGACAACTGGCGCACCGGCGCGATGCTGTTCTGGGTGCCGGCCGCGCTGCGCGAGGAGTTCGGGCCGGTCGAGCAGATCGACACGTCCAACGGCAACGAGTACCGCGACAACATCATGGGCCGTACACCGGAGGGCCTGGTGCAGCCCAACGGCATGGACTTCTGGTGGGACGACCAGGGTCTGGGCAACTGCTGGCAGGGCAACGTCTCGGCCACCGGCGCGGTGACGCACAACGCCACCAGCCCGGCCGGGCTGCCCGACTGCGACAGCGGCGGCTCCGTCTCGCCCGTCGGCAACGCGGTGAAGAGCGCCACGCTTGTGCCCTGCGCCACCTACGACCGCGAGGACAACCCGGACCCCGACGGCTGCGACTGGTTCGACGACCAGCAGGAGCCGGCCGGTCGCCAGGAGTCCGCTGACGCCTCGGCGCCGGCGCTGCAGCCCACCGTGCCGGTGGCGGCCGAGAACCTGCCGGCCGCCGGCGGCCCCGCCGCACTGGGCGTCCTGACGGTGGGCATGGCCGCGCTGCTGGGTGCCGGCAAGCTGCGACAGCGCCGCTCACCGCTGGGGCGCTGATGCGCCGGGCGGTCGCGCTGGCCACGGCGGCCATCGTCGCCGTGGCCGGTGCGGCGCTGGTGGCCGGCACCGGCGTCAGCGGGGCCGACGAGCTGCACGTCGACGGCTCGGACCGGCTTGTGGTCCTGCCGCGGTACGGGCCCAACGGCTCCGATGTCGTGGGCTACCGCCACGGCGAGACGGTCACCGTGCGCTTCCCGCTGGTGAACCGCGGCCTGCTGCCGCTGACCGTCGAGGCCGTGGAGCCGTTCCCCATCCAGCTCGGCCTGCTCGTGGCCGAGGAGATCCGCGTGGACGGCCGCGCGCTGCCGGTGACCCTGTCACCGCGTCAGCGCGCCGACGTGACCGTCACCGCGCGCTTCGACAACTGCGCCTACTTCACCGAGCGGGCGATCAACCCGTACGAGCACGCCGTGGTGCGCTGGCGTGCCGCCGGTCTGGGGCACACCACGCAGGTGACCTACGCCGACGCGCTGCTGGTGCGCTCGCCGACGATCATCGACTGCCCCGGGCGGGTGATGGACCGCAGCGCCAAGCAGCGCAACCGCGACGCCACCATCACCGGCCGCGGCTAGCGCAGCTCGGTGGTGACGTCCGGGTCGAACGCCTTGGTGGTCTTGCCGCGCTCGATGATCCGCGGGGGCTCGGACACCAGCGGCTGCACCTGGCCGGCCAGGTTCACCAGCGCGTCCTCCACCTCCCGCAGCCGTCGCTCGTCGGCGCGCAGCTGCTCGGCGATGACCAGGCTGCCGCCCGCCACCGCCAGCACCAGCACCGCGAATCCCGTGCTGGCCACGTAGACCATCTGCACGGCCACCTGCGTCTCCAGCGAGATCTTCAGCCAGCCGATCACGCCCACGATCGCGGCCGCGCCCAGTAGGCCCAGTCCGCCGAGCAGCCGCCAGCGCTTGGTCGCGTCCACGTCGATGCCTCCGTCCTCTGCGCGGGCCGCGAACAGCCCGCGCTTTGCCATCGCCAGCATGCCGGTTCCCAGGCCCGCCACGGCGAGCACCGCCGCGAGCGTCACTGCGAACGCGCCCGGCAGCGCCGCCGCCACCGGGCTCAGTCCCGCCACCACCACGCGCCGCGGCGGTGGTGGCCGCTCCGCCGGCGCCGCACTCGGGCCCGGCGCGGGCACCACGCCGTCGTCCGGCGCCGGGGGCGCCGGCTGGAACGGCGAGGTGGTGAACTCCTCCGAGGGCGCCCACGTCGGCTCCGGCACCACGGTCGGTGACGGCTGCGGCGTCGGATCGGGGCTGCGCGGCGGCGGGGAGGTCGGGTCCTCGCTGGGCTCCTCACCGGTCGGCAGCGGCAGCGGGAGTTCGGGGACCTGCGCCCGCGCGAGTTCGGCCACGCCGGCGCCGACGCCCAGCAGCATCCCGGCCAGCACCAGGATCGCCACCACGCGGCGCGCGCCGTCGGCTCCCAGGCGCATCACGGCGACGTCCTCCACGCCGTCATGCCGTGACCTCCCCCAGGTAGACGTCCTGGAGGCGGCGCGTGAGCTCGTCGAGCTGGTCGCCGCGCGCCTCCTGCACGATCTGCCCCTTCTCCAGCACCAGCGCGCGGTGCGCCAGGCGCAGCGCCTCCACGTTCTGCTCCACCAGCAGCACGGCCGTGCCCTGCTCGCGGCTGAGCTGCGCGATCAGGTCGAACGTGCCCTGCGCCATGATCGGCGACAGCCCCATCGACGCCTCGTCGATCAGCAGCAGCCGCGGCCGCGACATCATCGCGCGCACGATGGCCAGCATCTGCTGCTGCCCGCCGGACAGCGTCCCCGCGAGCTGCGACTCGCGCTCGCGCAGGATCGGGTAGGCGTCGAACGCCTCCTCCAGCCGGCGCTGCAGCTCCGCGCGGTCCTTGCCGATGACGTAGCCGCCCAGCTCCAGGTTCTGGCGCACGGTGAGGTCGCGCAGCATGCCGCGGCCCTCGGGCGTCAGCACCAGCCCGCGCCCGACCAGCTCCTCCGGCGGCGTGCGCGAGATGTCCTGCCCGTCGTAGCGCACGGACCCGCCCATGGGCCGCAGCAGGCCGACGATGGTCTTGAGCGTCGTGGTCTTGCCCGCGCCGTTGGAGCCCATGAGCGCGACCACCTCGCCGGGCGCCACGGTCAGCGACACGCCGTGCAGCACGCGCAGGTCGCCGTACCCCGACGACACGTCGCGCAGCTCCAGCAGGGGCTCGCTCATGCGCCGCTCCGCTCGCCGCCCGCGTCGATGGTGCTGCGGCCCAGGAACTCCGCGACCACGTCCGGGTTGGACTGCACGTCCGCGGGGCGGCCCTCGGCGAGCGTGCGGCCGGAGGCCAGCGCGTACACGTAGTCGCAGGTCCTGGCGATCATCGGCACATGGTGCTCGATCACCAGCAGCGTCAGGCCCAGCTCGCCGCGCAGGCGCAGCCACACGTCGGCCAGCCCGTGCGCCTCCTCGGGACCCAGGCCGGCGGTGGCCTCGTCGAACAGCAGCAGGTCGGCGCCCGTGGCCACGGCCGAGGCCAGCTCCACCATGCGCATCGTCCCGTACGGCAGGGCGCCCAGCGGCTCGTGGCGCAACCCCGTGAGGCCGAACAGCTCCAGCGCCAGCTCGGCGCGCTGGCGCAGCCGCCGCTCGGTCAGCGTGGTGTCGCCCAGTCGCAGGATGCCCGCCCAGCTCGGGTAGCGGGCCAGCCAGTGCTGGGCCAGCAGCACGTTGTCCTGGACGGTCTCCGGCCGCAGCAGGCCCATGTGCTGGAACGTGCGCCCGATGCCCAGCTCCGTGCGCCGCGCGGGCGCCGTGGTCAGAAGCTCCCGGCCGCGGTAGCGCAGCGAGCCGCCGGTCGGCGTGACGAAGCCGGACGCCACGTTGAACAGCGTCGACTTGCCCGCGCCGTTCGCGCCGATGAGCCCCACGATCTCGCCCTGGCGCACCTGCAGCGACACGTCCGACAGCGCTTGCACGCCGCCGAAGCGCACGCTGACCGCCTCCACCTCCAGCAGCGCCGCCGTCGGCATGCGCAGCCCCAGCGCGCGCGGGACGTCGCGCAGCGCCGCCGCGTCCGCGTCCGGCAGCGCCGGCGCCGCGGTGACCGGCGAGGGCAGGGCCGGCGCCCGGCCGCGCAGCGCGACCCCGGCCACCACCGCCGCCAGCGACAGCAGCGCCGCGGCCAGCGCCGCGTCGTTGGCCGCGTCCTGTGCGCGCGCCACGGTGAGCGCGACGGCCAGGGCCGCCACGCCGGCCAGCGCCGTGCGCGCCTGCGTGCCCAGCGCCTCCCAGCGCACGCGCAGCCGCCGCAACAGCCCCCCGAAGCCGTCCGGCAGGAACAGGATCACGCCGATCAGCAGCAGGCCGCCCAGCAGGGGCGCCAGCCGCGCGTCCGGCGGCGGGAACAGCCGCGGCACGCCGATGAGCAGCACCGCCGCCGCCAGCACGCCGCCGCGCGAGCCGATGCCGCCGACCACCGCGAACGCCAGGAGCTCAAGGGAGCGCAGCACGCCGAAGTCCCCGGCCGAGCCGCCGCCCGTCAGGTAGGCGATCAGCGCGCCGGCGATGCCGGCCAGGATCCCCGACAGCGCGTACGCGCGCAGCTTCGCCGGCCCCGGCTCCACGCCGAACGCCACGGCGCGGTCCTCGGCGTCGCGCACGACGACCAGCGAGCGGCCGAACTTGGTGCGCAGCAGCTGGCGGTCCACCAGCAGCACCGCGGCCAGGAAGCCGAGCGCGACCAGGAAGAAGCGGTACACCGCCCCGAAGCCCAGCGGCGCGCTGATCAGCAGGCCCGCGTCGGCGCCGGTGAACCAGCCCTGCTCGAACAGGAAGTTCTGCGCGGCGATGCCGTACACCAGCGTGGCGATGGCGACCGCCAGCCCGCGGATGCGCAGGGACGGCAGGCCGACCAGCGCCGTGAGCGCACCGACGCCCAGGCCGGCGCCCAGGACCGCCAGCGGCAGCGGCAGGCCGCGGCCGCCGAGCTGCACGGCCAGGAACGCCCCGGTGCCCACGAACGCCGCGTGGCCCAGCGAGATCTGCCCGGCGTAGCCCAGCAGCACGTTCAGCGACAGCAGCGCGATGGCGATGGCCACGGTCTCGGTGAGGCTCGCGACCTGCGTCTCGCCGAGCGTGGCGGGCACGGCGACCGCCGCGGCGACCAGGCCAAGCGGCAGCAGCGCCCGGCGCGCCGCGGGCGCGCGCAGGCGGCGCAGCACTGCCATGTCAGGCGGTCGCACCGGCACCTCCCAGAAGGCCCCGCGGGCGCACCATCAGCGTGACCAGCACCAGGGCCAGGACGGCGACGTTCTCGACGCCGCCGACGCTGGGGAAGTGGTACTTGATCAGCCCCTGCACCACGCCCACCAGCAGGCTGCCGACGATCGCGCCCGGCACGGAGTCCAGGCCGCCGATCACCGCGCCCGCCAGCGCGCCGATCAGCGTGAACGTCATGGTGGCCGGCTGGAACGGGCCCAGGCTGGCGACCAGGGCGGCGGCCAGGCCGCTCAGCGCGCCGCCCACACCCCAGGTGAAGCGGTACACGTTGCGCACCGGCACGCCCAGGATGCGCGCCACGGTGTTGTCGCTGGTGGCGGCCAGGACCGCCAGGCCGAAGCGCGTGCGCGTGAAGAACAGCCACAGGGCGGCGCCGACCGCGGCCGTGGCGACCAGGGCCACCAGGCGCCCGGACACCAGCGTCGCGCCCGCCACCACCACGGAGCCGCGCCCCGCCGTGGGCGGCATGGTCAGCGGGTAGCTGTTCTGGCCCTGCGGCAGGAAGCCGAGCACGCCGTCGGTGCCGTTGAGCGCGGCGGCGTTGACCAGCACCACGGTCAGCCCCAGCGAGGCGATGGTGCTCTGGATCGGCGGGCGCTCCACCAGCGGGCGCATGATCAGCCGCTCGGTGCCGATGCCGAGCACGCCGCCCAGCAGCGTGGCGCCGGCCAGCAGCGCGAACCCCGGTGCGGATTGCTTGCCCAGCGCCACGTAGACCACCAGCAGCGCGAACGCGCCGATCTCGCCCTGCGCCAGGTTCAGCACCCGCGAGCCCTTGAACACCAGCACCAGGCCGGTGGCGACCAGGGCCAGGATGGCGCCGTCGCCGAGCGCCGCGACGACCGCCCCGAGCATCTACAGGCCCCGGAAGTCGCCGACGGTGTGCCAGGCGCCGCCCTGCGCCTTGAACACGGCGACCTGGTTGGTGCCGATGGAGCCGCCGCCGCCGAAGTCGACCGGCACCCACACGTCCGTGGCGGCCTTGAACGTCCGCATCGAGGAGCGGAACGAGTCCCAGCCCAGGGGGCGGCCAGGGCGGCTGAGCGCGGCGTCGAGGACGCCGCCGACGCCCCAGCCGACCAGGCCGATGTCGTCGGCCGTGCCGCCGTTGCGGGAGGACCAGGCGTCCCTGTAGGCCTTGGTGCGCGGGTTGTTGAGCGACACCCACGGCGAGAACGCGTAGGCGCCCTCCATGAAGCCGCCGGTCACGCCGTGCATCAGCTCGAAGCCCCAGCTGATCGAGTTGGCGAACCAGGTGGGCCGGTAGCCGGCGGTGCCGGACTGGCCGATGATCGTCGCGGCCGGCGTCGGCGCCATGTACAGCCACACGATCTCCGCGCCGGACTGCTGCAGCCGCAGGACCGTCTGGCTGAAGTCGACCTGCTGCGGGTTGATCGTCTCGCGCGCCACCACGTCCAGGCCCAGCCTGACGGCCTCGGCCTCGAACGCGTCCGTGCCGGGCTTCAGGGCGTTGGTCTGCTCGCGCACGAAGCCGACCTTCTTCCTGCCGGCGCCGGCGCCCAGGTCGCTCGCCCAGAAGCGCGCGATGCCGCGGCCCTGCACCACGTGGTCCACGGAGATCGTGAACGTGTTCTTCCACGTGGCCGGCGGGCTGGCGGGCGACTGCACCATGACGTGGGGCATGCCCACGCCCTCCAGGTACTGGGCGACCTTCTCCTGCACCTCCAGGCGGTCCAGCGTCACGATGGTGAACACCTTGTCCTGCGTCACCAGCTTGCGCGCCTTGGTCACCGCCGTGGTGGTGGACGACTCGGTGTCCTCGATGATCAGCTCGACCTTGCGGCCGTTGATGCCGCCGGCGTCGTTGCGGACGTCCCAGTACAGGTTCGCGCCGTCGTCCCAGGTGGTGGGGATCGGCGCGGCGCCCGTCAGCGGGACCAGGTAGCCGATCTTCAGCGTGGTGTCCGTGACGCCCGGCTGCGGTCCCGGAGCGACCTGCGCCGAGCCGCCGCCACCCTGCGCGGGCGTGCGCGGCGCGCTGCCGGGGCCCGCCGCCGTGCCGGGACCGGTGGTTGACGGGCCCGTCGTCGTGCCGCCGTCCGGCGGCGCGGCGCCGGGGTCCGCGCCCGGCCCGGCGCCCTCGTCGCTGCCAAGGCCCGGGTCGGTGACGATGCCGTCCTGCCCCGGGAAGTTCGGTCCGTCGACGATCTCGCCGCTCTCCGGCCCGCCGGCGAAGTCCACGCCGGAGCCGGCGACGAGGTCGCGGTCGAAGCGCGGCCCGCACGCGGCGACGGCCACACACAGCACGAGCAGCAGCGCCAGCCGGGGGGTGCGGCGCGGAGCGGGATGGGAGACGGTCACGGTGCGTCCTCGCGGAGTCCGGGCTGCCGAAGCGGCGGAGCCGCGAAGGGCCCGCCTGTCGCCTCGCAGGGTACTAGGCTGCGGCCGTCCACGAGCGAGGGAGGCGGCATGGTCGAGGGGCGGACGACGGCACGGTTCCCGCAGGTCGGGGACGGGCGCGCGCACTACGAGAGCTTCTACGTCAAGGCGGCCGACCCGCGCGGCGGCAAGGCGGTGTGGCTGCGCCACACCGTGCACCAGCGCCCCGGCGAGGCGGCCACCGGCTCGCTGTGGCTGACCGTGTTCGACGAGGACCGCGGCGCGCCGTCCGCCCTGAAGGTGACCGAGCCGGCCGCGGCGCTGTCCGCGCCGGACGGCGCCTACATCCAGGTCGCCGACGCGGTGCTCGCGCCCGGCCGCGCCGTGGGCACGATGCGCGCCGACGGCATCGAGGCCTCCTGGGACCTGGCGTTCACGCCGGGCGACGAGACGCTGTGGCACCTGCCCGCCTCGTTCCTGTACTCCGCGCCGCTGCCCAAGACCAAGTCGCTGTCGCCGCACCCGCACGCGCTGTGGACGGGCACGGTGCGCCTGGGCGAGGTGGAGCTGTCGCTGGAGGCGTGGCCGGGCATGGTCGGGCACAACTGGGGCAGCGAGCACGCCGAGCGCTGGATCTGGCTGCACGGCGACCCGTTCCGCGAGGGCGCGGCGACCGCCGGGGACGCCTGGATCGACATGACGTTCGGGCGCATCAAGGTGGGACGGTGGACCACGCCGTGGGTCGGCAACGGGATGCTGACCCTGGACGGCCGGCGCCACCGCCTCGGCGGCATCCCGGCGATCCGCGCCACGTCAGTGACCGAGACGCCGACCACGCTGGAGTTCAGCGTGCCGGGCAAGGGCATCGAGGTGCGCGGCCGCGTGCACGAGCCGCCGGGCGCCGCGGCGGCGTGGGCGTACGCCGACCCGGACGGGAGCTGGCACAACGCCGTGAACTGTTCGCGCGCCACGCTGGAGCTCCAGGTGCGCAAGGCCGGCGACCCGGTGCGCCACCTGGTGTGCGACGGCGCGGCCGCCTACGAGCTGGGCATGCGCGAGACCAACCACGGCATCCCGCTGCAGCCGTGGCGGGACGGCCGCTAGCCTGCCGCCATGACCGGCTACGACACGCTCCGCGTGGCGCGCGACGACCGCGGCGTCGCCACCGTCACCATGGACCGCGCCGAGGTGCGCAACGCCTTCGACCCCGCGCTGATCGCCGAGCTGACCGCCGTGGCCGCCGAGCTGGCCGCCGACGGCGCGGTCCGGGTGGTGGTGCTGACCGGCGCGGGAAGCGTCTTCAGCGCCGGCGCGGACCTCAACTGGATGAAGGCCATGCAGGCCTACACCTACGAGGAGAACGTGGCCGACTCCCGCCGCCTCGACGCGATGTTCCGCGCGCTGTGGGAGCTGCCCCAGCCGGTGGTCGGGCGCATCAACGGCCACGCGCTCGGCGGCGGCACCGGCCTGACCGCCGTCTGCGACATCGCGATCGCCAGCGACGCGGCGACGTTCGGCTTCACCGAGGTCCTGCTCGGCATCGCGCCCGCCGTCATCTCGCCGTACGTGCTGCGCAAGACGTCGCTGTCGTTCGCGCGCTCGGTGTTCGTGACGGGTGAGCGCTTCTCGGCCGAGCGCGCCCGCGAGGCGGGCCTGGTGCACGAGGTGGTGGCGGCCGGCGCGCTGGACGACGCGGTCGAGGCGGCGGTGCGCCGCTGCCTGGCCGCGGGCCCCACGGCCGCGGCGGCGGCCAAGCGGCTGCCCGAGATCGCGCTGCTGCCGCTGGACGACGCGGCCGCGCAGACCGTGGAGATCATCGCCGGCCTGCGCGTGGCCGAGGAGGGCCAGGAGGGCATGGCCGCCTTCTTCGACAAGCGCAAGCCGCGCTGGGTCAGCGAGGGCTGATCGCGGCGAACAGGCGCTCCAGCCGCTGGGCGCCGTCCCTGTCGCCGCTCATCCGCACGGCGCCGCGCCGGCGCGCGGCGCGCAGCGTCTCCGCGCCGGACGCCACGGCGAGCAGCGCGTGCGGGTCGGCCTCGACGGTCACGGCGCCGGACTGTCCGGTGCCGTCCGCGTGCGCGGGCTCGACGCGCGGCGCGCCGTCGCTGGCGTCCAGCAGCAGTGCCGCTTCGCCCAGGTCGATGCG
>DATMKC010000206.1:0-7013 GCA_035553555.1 Egibacteraceae bacterium
GGATGACGGCGGTGGTGACGTCGAGGCGCTCGTGGATCGAGTCGAGGGCGGCGAAGAAGTCGGCCCCCAGGCGGTCCATCTTGTTGACGAAGCAGATGCGGGGGACGCCGTACTTGTTCGCCTGGCGCCACACCGTCTCCGACTGCGGCTCCACACCGGACACGGCGTCGAAGACCGCGACCGCGCCGTCCAGGATGCGCAGCGAGCGCTCCACCTCGACCGTGAAGTCCACGTGGCCGGGCGTGTCGATGATGTTGATCACGTGGCCCTTCCACTGCGCGGTCGTGGCAGCGGAGGTGATGGTGATGCCGCGCTCCTGCTCCTGGACCATCCAGTCCATGGTCGCGGCGCCCTCGTGGACCTCACCGATCTTGTAGTTCCGGCCCGTGTAGTACAGGATCCGCTCGGTGGTCGTGGTCTTGCCCGCGTCGATGTGCGCCATGATCCCGATGTTCCGGGTCAGGTGCAGCGGGAGCTCACGCTTCGGCATGGTGTGACTCAGTCCTTGTGGTGACGGGTACCGCCGGGATTACCAGCGGTAGTGGGCGAAGGCCTTGTTGGCCTCGGCCATCTTGTGGGTGTCCTCGCGGCGCTTGACCGCGGCGCCGGCGTTGTTGCCGGCGTCCATGAGCTCGCCGGCGATGCGCTCGGCCATGGTGTGCTCACGGCGCGCGCGGGCGTACTCGGTGAGCCAGCGCAGGGCGAGCGTGGTACCGCGTCCCTGGCGCACCTCGATCGGCACCTGGTAGGTCGCGCCACCGACACGGCGGGACTTGACCTCCAGCTGCGGCTTGACGTTGTCGACGGCCTTCTTGAAGGTGGCCACCGGGTCGGCGCCGGTGCGCTCCTGAATGAGGTCGAACGCGTCGTAGACGATGCGCTCGGCCACCGAGCGCTTGCCGTCCAGCATGACGCGGTTGATGAGCTGCGTCACCAGCGTGGAGTTGTGCTTCGGGTCCGCGACGATCTTGCGGCGCGGGGCCGGGCCCTTGCGTGGCATGGGTCTAGCCCTCCTTCTTGGCGCCGTACTTGGAGCGCGCCTGCTTGCGGTTGCGGACGCCGCTGGCGTCCAGCGCCGCGCGGATGACCTTGTAGCGCACACCCGGCAGGTCCTTCACGCGGCCGCCGCGCACGAGCACGATGGAGTGCTCCTGCAGGTTGTGACCCTCGCCGGGGATGTACGCGGTGACCTCGATGCCCGAGGTGAGGCGCACGCGGCAGACCTTGCGCAGCGCGGAGTTCGGCTTCTTCGGCGTGGTCGTGTACACGCGCGTGCACACGCCGCGGCGCTGCGGCGAGCCCTTGAGGGCAGGCGTCTTCGCCTTCTCCGTCTTCGCCTGGCGCGCGGTGCGGACCAGCTGGTTGATCGTGGGCATACGTCGTCCTGTTGGCGTTGGTGCCGTTCCCCGAGCCACGGGTCCGGGCGTTTCTCACCTTGGTGGAGCTGCTGCCGGGTCCGTCCCGCGTGCGGGCGGCAGCATCAAGCCGTCGCTCGTCCGCGGATCGGTTGGAGATCGCGCGCTGGTCCGTTGTGGTAAGGCCCATCTTGCGGACCGCACGCGCTGCCTCCCGGAAGCGCACGACGACCAGCGCGCGGCTTCGCCCCGGGCCCCGCCCGGAGCTGGCTGTCGCGATGGTCGACTCGACTCCTCCCGCAAAAGCCGGGCGAAGTCAGGCGCCTACGGTACGCGTCCGCACCCCGGGCGTCAACTTGGCCGCGGGCCGGCAGGGGGTACGAGGCCCCACAAAGTTGGAAGATCAGGCCCACATACGGGCCTGATCTTCCAACTCGGGGAGAGGGGGGGTCAGTCGAGCAGGCCGCGACGCAGCAGGATCGCGATCGCGTGCGTGCGGTCGGCGGCGCCGAGCTTCTCCATGGCGCGTGACAGGTGGGTCTTGATGGTGTCCTCGGAGACGCCGAGCCGGCTGGCGACCTGGCGGTTGGTGCAGCCGTCGGCCACCGCGCGCAGCACCTCCAGCTCACGCGGGGTGAGCCCGGCGGGCGGCGCCTCGAACAGCGCGCCGATCAGCGAGTCGTCGACCACGCGCTCGCCACCCACGATGCGGTGTATCGCGCCGCACAGGGCGGCCTCCGGCGCGGTCTTCAGCAGGAAGCCCTGCGCGCCCGCCTGCAGGCACTCGCGCACCAGCTCGGCCGAGCCGGCCCCGGACAGCACCAGGATCTTCTGGGCGCCGGCCTCCAGCAGCGTGCGCACCGCACCCACGCCACGGACGTCGGGCAGGCCCAAGTCGAGCAACACGATGTCGGGCTTGGCCTTGTCCAGCGCCGCGACGCCGGCCAGCGCCGAGCCGGCCTCGCCCACGACCTCCATGCGGCTGTCGGCCGTGAGGATGGTCTTGAGCCCGGACCGGATCGTGGGGTGGTCGTCCACGATGAGGATCCGGACAACGGCGGTCGTCATGGTCATCGGTGTTGCTCCTTGGTCGCGCGTCTGCCCGCTACGCGGTGAGACTGTGAGCCATCGGGATCTGTGCGTCCTGCCGGACCGACAGGGGAAGGTCGGCCATCACGCGCGTGCCCAGGCCGTGCGCGGAGCGCACCATGAGCTGGCCGCCGCAGGAGGCGATGGCGTCGCTGAGCCACGGCAGGCCGAGGTGGCCGGGCCGCGGCGTGAGCGCGACGCGGGCGTCGAAGCCGGCGCCGTCGTCCTCGACCTTGACCCGCAGCCACTCCGCGCCGGCGCGCACCTGCACGTGGGCGTTGCGGGCGTCGGCGTGGCGCAGGTTGGCCAGCGACTCCTGCACGACGCGCAGCACCAGGTCGGCGATCTCGTCGTTGAGGCCTTCCGGGACGGTGCACTCCACGGTGACGTGCGCCCAGGGGCAGCGGCGGACCGCGGCCGCGAGCTGCGCCTCCAACGCGACGTCCTGTCGTGTGACGCCTTCCGACAGCACGCTGCGCAGGCTGCTCACCAGGCCGGCGATCGCCCGGTGCAGCTCACCGAGCGCGGGGTCCTGGCGAACCTTGAGCTGCAGCGCGATCGCGTCTTGGAGCGGTCCGTCGTGGACGCGCTCCAGCAGGTCCGGGGTGCGCGACCGCGTGGCCGTGGCGAGCGAGGGGGCCCCGGCGAGGAGGGCAAGCGCCGGGGCCGCCTGCTCGGCCACTGCGGGATCACGGTCCGTCACGACGCCGAAGAGGGCGAACAGCGCGCGTCTGACCACGTGCGCCGGAGCGCCATGGGCGACGAGCTGCCGGCGGGCCTCGGCCCACGCGGCCGCCGGGTCGCCACCCAGCGCTGCCGCAGCGGCTTCCAGACGCTCCGCGGGGATCTGGATGTCCAGGTGCGCAACCACCCGGCTCCATGCGTCCGCGATGCCTCGAGCATCCTTCACCGCTGCACTCTCCTGGTCGTCCGTGACCCCAGTTGCTGCTACGGAGAGTGAATCGGCAGGTG
Organism: Egibacteraceae bacterium; assembly: GCA_035553555.1. GTDB lineage: Bacteria > Actinomycetota > Nitriliruptoria > Euzebyales > Egibacteraceae > DATMKC01. Next base: position 3,417 of record DATMKC010000206.1, read on the forward strand.
ACTAGTCCGAGTTGAGCAGCCCACACGAAAATCCATCACCCGATCGGGGTGGGCACGAGTGAACCCCCGTCCCCCACCGCCCCACAGCCCGGGTGACCCCCGCAATCCAGGACCTAGCGACTGGACGGATGGTGCCGCCGGCGGAGGAGGCACGGCAGCGGGAACGGGCGAGGCCCCGCTTCCCGCGCCGCTCAGCGCAAAGGCCTATGGGCTCGGAACTAGTAGGTGCCGCCTTCCCCCATCGTCCAGCCCTCGTCCGTCTCGTACTCGTAGGAGCCGTCGCCGAACTGCTCCAGCAGGTCGGCGGGCACCAGCTGCTCCGGCACCTCCGTGGGCAGCGGGCGCACGCCGCGGTACTTGCGCATGCCCGTGCCGGCCGGGATCAGCTTGCCGATGATCACGTTCTCCTTCAGGCCCATGAGGGTGTCGCTCTTGCCCTCGATGGCGGCCTCGGTGAGCACGCGCGTGGTCTCCTGGAACGACGCCGCGGACAGCCACGACTCGGTGGCCAGCGACGCCTTGGTGATCCCCATGAGGATCTGGCGGCCGTTGGCCGGCTCGCCGGTCTCGTCGACCACGCGGCGGTTCTCCTCGGTGAAGCGGATCCGGTCGACCAGCTCGCCGGGCAGGAACGTGGTGTCGCCCGGCTCGATGATGGTCACGCGGCGCAGCATCTGCCGCACGATCAGCTCGATGTGCTTGTCGTGGATCGACACGCCCTGTGAGCGGTAGACCTCCTGCACCTCGCGGACCAGCAGCTTCTGGGTCTCGCGGGCACCGAGCACCTCCAGCATCTCGTGCGGGTCGATGGAGCCCTCGGTGAGCTGGTCGCCCACGCGCACCTGGCTGCCGTCCTCGACGAGCAGGCGGGCGCGACGCGACACGATCACCGACCAGGTGTCCTCGCCGCCGGCGTCGACGGAGATCTGGAGGCCCTTCTCGGTCTCCTCCAGCGACACCCGGCCGGTCAGGTGCGCGATCTCGGCCTTGCCCTTGGGGCTGCGGGCCTCGAACAGCTCCACGACACGCGGCAGACCGTGCGTGATGTCCGCGCCGGCCACACCACCGGTGTGGAACGTGCGCATCGTCAGCTGGGTACCGGGCTCACCGATCGACTGGGCGGCGATGATGCCGACCGCCTCGCCGATCTGCACCGACCGGCCCTCGGCCAGCGCACGGCCGTAGCACAGGCCGCAGACGCCCTGCTTGGCCTCGCAGTTCAGCACCGTGCGGACCTTGACCTCGCGGTCCCCGGGGGACGGCTCGTTCTCCAGCTTCTCACCGGTCTCCGGGTCGATGCCGTCGCGGAGCACCGCACGCAGCAGGCGGATCTCCGCGTCGGTGATCTCCGTGCCGGCCTTCAGCAGGTGCTTGCGGGTGCCCGGCCAGTACACGGTCTCGGCCAGGACACGGCCGTACAGCGACTGGCTGTCGCGCTCGCCCACCGGCACGGTCATCCCGCGCTCGGTGCCGCAGTCGTCCTCGCGGATGATCAGGTCCTGGGCGATGTCCACCAGGCGGCGGGTCAGGTAGCCGGAGTCCGCCGTGCGCAGCGCCGTGTCGGCCAGGCCCTTGCGGGCGCCGTGCGTGGAGATGAAGTACTCCAGGACCGACAGGCCCTCGCGGAAGTTGGACTTGATCGGCCGCTCGATGATCTCACCGCGCGGGTTGGCCACCAGGCCGCGCATGCCGGCGATCTGGCGGATCTGCGTCATGTTCCCGCGGGCACCGGAGTTGGCCATCATGTAGATCGGGTTGAGCCGGGAGAAGTTGCGCTCCATCGCCGACGCCACGCGGTTGGTGGCCTCGGTCCAGATCTCGATCAGTTCCTGCTTGCGCTCGTCGTCGGTGATGACGCCCTTGCGGAACTGCTTCTCGACCTCCTGCGCCTGCGCGTCGTGCTCGGCGAGGATCTCCGCCTTGGCCGGCGGCGCCTCCACGTCGGCGATCGACACGGTGACGCCCGCCTTGGTGGCGTAGCGGAAGCCGATGTCCTTCATGCGGTCCAGGACCTCGGCGGTCTCGTGGCGCGTGAAGTTGTCCGCGCAGCGGTTGACCAGGTCGGCCAGCTCCTTCTTGCCGACCAGGCTGTTCACGTACGGCAGCGCGGCGGGCAGGACCTCGTTGAACAGCACGCGGCCCGGCGTGGTGAGCACGCGGACCCCGCGCGCCGACGTGACCACGCCGTCGACGACCTCGTCGTCCTCGTCCGGCTCGCCGAACACGTCGGCGACGTTCACCGCACGGTCCTTGAGCTTGACCAGGACCCACTGCTGCAGGCCCACGTCCTTGCCGTCCAGCGCCATGACGACCTCGCCGGCGCCGGAGAACGACGGGATCTTCACCTTGCCGGCCTTGACGTCGGCGATGAAGGACTCGTCGGGGGCCGTGCCGGGGGCGTCGCGGCCCTCGGCGAAGGTGAGGTAGTACGTGCCCAGGACCATGTCCTGCGTCGGGGTGGCGATGGGACGGCCGTGGGCCGGCGACAGGATGTTGTTGGAGGACAGCATGAGGATGCGGGCCTCGGCCTGCGCCTCCGCGGACAGCGGCAGGTGCACCGCCATCTGGTCGCCGTCGAAATCGGCGTTGAACGCCGCGCACACCAGCGGGTGGATCTGGATGGCCTTGCCCTCGACCAGACGGGGCTCGAAGGCCTGGATGCCCAGGCGGTGCAGCGTCGGGGCGCGGTTCAGCAGCACCGGGTGGTCGCGGATGACCTCCTCCAGCACGTCCCAGACCTGCGGCCGCGCGCGCTCCACCATGCGCTTGGCGCTCTTGATGTTCTGCGCGTAGTTGAGGTCCACCAGCCGCTTCATCACGAACGGCTTGAACAGCTCCAGCGCCATCTGCTTGGGCAGGCCGCACTGGTGCAGCTTCAGCTCCGGGCCCACCACGATGACCGAGCGGCCCGAGTAGTCCACGCGCTTGCCCAGCAGGTTCTGGCGGAAGCGGCCCTGCTTGCCCTTGAGCATGTCGCTCAGGGACTTCAGCGGCCGGTTGCCGGGGCCCGTGACCGGGCGGCCGCGGCGGCCGTTGTCGAACAGCGCGTCGACGGCCTCCTGGAGCATGCGCTTCTCGTTGTTCACGATGATCTCGGGCGCGCCCAGGTCCAGCAGCCGCTTCAGGCGGTTGTTGCGGTTGATCACGCGGCGGTACAGGTCGTTGAGGTCCGAGGTCGCGAAGCGGCCGCCGTCCAGCTGCACCATCGGGCGCAGGTCCGGCGGGATCACCGGGATGGCCTTGAGCACCATCGCGGCGGGGTCGTTGCCGGTCTGGCGGAACGCCTCGACCACCTTGAGCCGCTTGACGGCGCGCGTGGCCTTCTGCGAGCGGGCCTTGCGGGCGCCGCTCTTGATCTTCTCCGCCTCGTCGCTGAGGATCGTGCGCAGCTCCTCGCTCTCGGCCTCGAAGTCGATCTGCTGGAGCAGGTCGCGGATCGCCTCGGCGCCCATGCCGCCGGTGAAGTACTCGCCGAAGCGGTCGCGCAGCTCGCGGTAGAGCAGCTCGTCGGCGACCAGCTGCTTGGGCTCGAGCTTGCGGAAGGTGTCGAGCACCTCCTCGAGCTTGTCCAGCTCGCGCTCGGCGCGGTTGCGGATC
>DATMKC010000207.1:0-11590 GCA_035553555.1 Egibacteraceae bacterium
ACCAGGAAGTCGAACGCCCCTTGCGGCTGTTGCTGCGCGGCGGCCGGCGCCGGCAGTCGCCCGTGCCCTTGCCGGCCGCCGCTCAGCACATGGCCCAGTCGGCACCGATCTGACGCAGGAAAGCGTCGGCGTCCTCGCCCAGCAGCTCCGTGGGCGTGAGCGCGCCGGCGCGCGGCGCGCCGCCGCCCAGCAGGCGCTCGGCCACGTCGATCGTGATGACGGCGGTGGTGCCGTAGGCGTCGCGCAGGCGGCACCACGCCGCCGCGGTCCGCCCGCCGCCGCGCACCTCGGCCAGCACCGCGGCCTTCATGCGCTGGCGGTCCGCGGGCGCGGGGCCCTCGGGCAGGCGCTCCGCCACGCGGTCCACCAGCACGCCCAGCGGCGAGGCCAGCAGCGCGCGCGTCGCGCGCTCCAGTGGAGGGCCGGCCTTGGCGAGCGCGTTCGCGCCGGCCGTGACCAGGTACGCCTGCGCGGAGGACGCGCCGGTGGAGTCGGCCAGCGTCAGCACGTCCGGCAGCGGCGCGCTGACCGCCCCGCGCACGCCCAGGGGCTGCGGGAACGGCACGTCCCAGGAGCGGGCCGCGACCGGCTCGGTGACCAGGACGCCGTCCTGCCACACCGCACCGGAGGAGCGCGCGATGCCGACGATGGAGCGCAGCGTGCCGCCACTGGCGCGCCCGTGGCGCACCAGGTAGGCGGCGCGCGCCTCCTCGACCGGGGCGTCCAGCGCGCGGGCGGCGATGCCGGCCAGCAGGTCGCCGGGCACGCCGTCGTAGCCGAACGCCGGGCACAGCGCGACCCCGGCCTCCCTGGCGCGCTGGTCGTGCTCGCGCACCCACGCCTGGAACGGCACCTCGCCGGTGATGTCGACGTAGTGGGCGCCGCCGTCGAGCGCGGCGAGCAGCGCCGGGCGGCCGTGGCGCAGGTACGGCCCGACCGTGGTCAGCAGCACGTCGGCCTGCTCGGCCAGGGCGCGCAGGGCCACGCCGTCGGCGACGTCGACGACCGCCGTGCGCGGGCCGCCGAGCGCCTGCGCCAGCGTCGCGAGCTTGTCCGGGTTGCGGGCGGCGAGCACCACGTCAAGGCCGCGGCGCACCGCCTCGGTGGCGCACAGCCGGCCCGTGTAGCCGGTCGCGCCCAGAATCGCCAGTGTGCTCATGGCCGCGCAGCCTAGCTCCCCTCGTTGGGTGCGGTTTCAGAGCGATCGCTCTGAAACCGCACCCGTACCGACGAGAAGTCTGTGGACGGCCGACGCGATCAGCTCGGGTTCCCGCTCCATCTGCCGCCACGTCACACGGACGAGCTGCCAGCCGAGTGTCACGAGCTGGTTCTGGCGGCGCGTGTCCTTCTCCAGGTCCTCGGCCTTCGAGTGATAACGGAAGCCGTCGCACTCGACACCCACCATGGCCGCGGGCCACGCGATGTCGATGCAGGCGATGACGCGTCCGCCCGCTCGCACGGGAAAGGGCTCCGGGTACGGCAGGGGCAAGCCGTACCGGCGCAGCAGTGCACGCACCCGATGTTCGAGCATGCTGTCGACGCGCTCCACGTCGCCGCTCAGCATCGTCGCCAGCGCCCGCAGCTTGCGATGACGCGGCGAACCCTGAAAGCGCTCCCACAACGCCCACAGCTCCTCCGGCCGGAGCAGTCCCATCTGCCGCGCGGCGATCGCCAAGCCGCGCAACTCCTCGATCGGGAGCACCCCGCAGAGGTCCGCGATCATGCGTGCCGCCGTGACCACAGGTAGGGCGCGGCGGACCGTCACATCCTCAGGCGAGAGGTTGCGCGTCCGCATCACGGTGGCGCGCTCCAGCACGGCCGCCCGATGCTGATGCGGCACCAGCAGGGTGAGCGGCACGCGAAGACGATCGTGCAGGCCCCACACGTACGCCGCCGTCAAACGCGTCGCCCAGGCGTCACCCTGCACGGCCAGCACCGCCGCGAGAATCCGGCGTTCCGGCGTGTCGGCGGAGCCGGGCAGTGCGAACACACCGCGCTGCGGACGCGGCCACCCCTCCTTGCGCGCCCGGTGCGCCAGCGCGTCCGCGCTCATGCCCAGGCCGTGCGCCTGCGTCCGCTCGATGAGCCCGTACTGCCGGCCGGCCTGCCGCATCATCTCGTCCCACCCGTTCATGAGCGAGAGAGTCTGCATCTCCGATCCAGGCGCGGCAGCCCGTCATCCACAGGCTTGCGGTCAGTGCCGTGCGGGTGCGGTTTCAGAGCGATCGCTCTGAAACCGCACCCAACTCGAAGGGGGGCCTAGCGGGGGGCCAGGAACTCCCGCACGACCATGTCGCCCAGGTCGTCCAGGTCGGGGTGGAAGATGCGCCCGCCGCAGCGGCGCACCATGCGCTCCACGAACTGGGCGGCGCCGGGGTCGTGGTCCAGCAGGAACACGTTCAGCGTGGTGTTCGAGCGCGCCAGCCGCAGCGCCTCCGCCATCGTCTTGCGCAGCGTGTCCGGCTCCGGCGGCCAGGCGAAGGCCGCGACATCGCCCTCCAGGTGCGCGGTCGGCTCGCCGTCGGTCACCATGATCACCTGCTTGCGGTCCCCCGGGCGCTGGGCCAGCAGGCGCCGGGCGATCATGAACGCGTGCTGCATGTTCGTGCCGTACACGCGCTCCCAGCCGGTCACCAGCAGATCCTCCGGCGCCATGCGCCGCGCGTAGTCGCTGAAGCCGACCACGTGGAAGCGGTCCTCGGGGAACTTCGACGACGCCAGCGACGACAGCGCCAGCGCCAGGCGCTTTGCCGCGCCCCAGTTGCCGCGCAGCGGCATCGAGAAGCTCATGTCGAGCAGCAGCACCGTGGACGTGCGCACACGCCGCTCCGCCTCGGCCAGCTCGAAGTGCTCGGCGCGGACGCGCACCGGCACGCCGCCCTGGCCCACCGCGTTGAAGATCGTGCGCGACACGTCGACGCGGAACGGGTCGCCGAAGCGCAGCGGGCGGGTGCTGCCGGTCGGCTCGCCCTCGCCGCCGGTCAGCGGCGTGCGGTGGCCCCCCGGCTCGCCCGACAGCGCGCGCTCGTAGATGCGCGCGAGCGCGCGCTCGCCGAGCTGGCGCATGCCCTTGGGCGTGAGCTCCAGGCGTCCCTGGCGCCGCCGCAGGGCGCCGGCCTCCTCCAGCAGCCGCTCGATCTCGCGCAGCGCGCGCAGGTCACGGGCGGCGTCCTCCCCCAGCGCGCGGCACAGCGCCTCCTCGTCGACGTCCTCCAGCCGGGCGCCCGCGTAGTCCTGCCGCAGCGCCTCGCCGAGCTCGTCGTAGGACTGCAGGTGCTCCATCCACTCGGCGGTCGCCGACAGGCTGCCCTCCAGCTCCCCGGCCGGCTGCGCGCCGGGCACCGCCTGGTCCCAGCCGAGCTCGGGGAACATCGACTCCAGCGTGCGCGACAGCTGCTCGGCCTGGAAGGACAGGTCCAGATCGCCCAGCAGCTGCTCGGCGAGCTGCGCGAGCTGCGCGCGCTGCTCCGGGTCGAGGCTGGCCAGCAGCCGGCTCATCGCGGCCATGCGCCGCGCCAGCTCCTCCAGCAGCTCGTCGATGGTCGCCGGGTCGCCCGGGATCAGGTCGGCGTAGCGGGCCTTGAACTCGGCGAAGTCAGCCGCGACGTCCTCGCCGCGCGCGTGGCGGTCCGCCAGCGCGTTGAGCTCGCCCAGCATGGCGCTGGAGCGCTCCAGGTCCTCCGGCGACATGGATCCCAGCGCTCCCGCCAGGCGGCCGAACGTCGCCTCGGCGACCTGCCGCCGCAGCTCCTCCAGCAGCGCGTCGAAGTCCGCGCGCGCGGCAGGGTCCATCCACTCCGACCCGCGCAGCGCGTCCACGCGCGCGGCCAGGTCCGCCGGCAGCGCGTCGAGCTCGTCCAGGCGCGCCTGGCCGCGCTCGGTGTCGGCGCTGAACCGCGCGGTCAGCCGCTCACGCTCGACGATCTCGCCCAGGCGCTCCTCCATCTGGCGCAGCGGGCCCTCCAGGCCCAGGCGCTCCAGCTCCCGCCGGCGCGCCTGCTCGACGCGGCGGCGCAGCTCGTCCAGGCCGGCCACGCGGCCGCGCATGCCGCTCATCCCCCGCTGCAGCAGCCGGCGCAGCGCGTCCTCGGCGGGCACCCCGTCGATGAGGTCGTCGGACAGCTCGTCGAGCAGCTCCTCGGCGGTGACGTCCGCGCCGAAGGGCTCCTGCGTGCCGCTCCAGCGGCTGAAGCGGACCCTCATGCGGGGCCGTAGCGGAACGCGCCGGGCCCCACATCGGCGCGGTCGAGCTTGCGGGCCAGGTGCAGGCCCTCCAGGGCGAACTCCAGCGCCGAGGCCGCCAGCGCCGGGGACTCCGACTCGACGCCCAGCGCGCCGAGCAGGCGGCCCAGCCCCGGGATCTCGTCGAGCTGGCCGAGCAGCTCGCCGGCCGGGACCAGGTCGCCGGTCTCCACCTGGCGGCCGTCGGCGAACTTCGCCAGCAGCGCGTCCAGGTCCACCCCGGCGGCACGGCGGCGGAACACCTCCAGCAGCGCGCGGCGCAGCAGCCGCTCCAGGATCGCCGCCTCGCGACCCTCCTCGTAGGACTCGAACTCCACCTTGCCCAGGCATGCCGAGACCACCTGCGCCAGATCGCTCGGCCGCGCCACGGCATGGTCCTCGCCGGTGCGCACGGCGCGGCGCAGCGCGCTGGCGGCCAGCGTCTCGTAGTTGCCGATGGAGAAGCGCACCGACACCCCGGAGCGCTGGTTGACCTCTGGCGCCGCGCGCAGCGCCCGGGTGAACGCGGCCAGCACCTCCGCCATGAACGCCGGCACCTGTACAGGCGGAAGGCCGGCCCCGCCCGGCATGCGGGCCTCCTGCACCATGACGTCCACTTCCTCGTCGATGGTGCGCGGGTAGTGCGTGCGGACCTCGGCGCCGAAGCGGTCCTTGAGCGGGGTGATGATGCGCCCGCGGTTGGTGTAGTCCTCCGGGTTGGCCGTGGCCACCACGAGCAGGTCCAGCGGCAGGCGCAGCGAGTAGCCGCGCACCTGGACGTCGCGCTCCTCCATCACGTTGAGCAGCGCCACCTGGATGCGCTCGGCCAGGTCCGGCAGCTCGTTGATGGCCACCAGGCCCCGGTTGTGGCGCGGGATCAGCCCGAAGTGCACGGTGAGCTCGTCGGACAGGTAGCGGCCCTCGGCGACCTTCATCGGGTCAACGTCGCCGATCAGGTCGCTCACGGAGATGTCCGGCGTGGCCAGCTTCTCCGCGTAGCGGCGGTCCCGCCCGATCCACTCGACCGGCGTGGCGTCGCCGTGCTCGGCGACCAGCGCGCGGGCCGCCGCGGAGAAGGGATGGTAGGGGTGGTCGTTCACCTCGCTGCCGGCGATGACGGGGATCTCCTCGTCCAGCAGGCCCGCCAGGCCGCGCAGCACGCGGCTCTTGGCCTGCCCGCGCTCGCCCAGCAGGATCAGGTCGTGGCCGGCCAGCAGCGCGGTCTCCAGCGCCGGCAGCACGGTGTCGGCGAAGCCCACCAGGCCATCGACCACCGGCAGGCCGGCGCGCAGGCGGGCGGCGGCGTTGGCCGCCACCTCCTGCTTGACGGTGCGGTCGGGGTAGCCCGCCGCCCGCAGCTCGGCGATGGTCCGTGGTCGCGTCGACACCTGGGCTCCTAACCGGGACTCCGTACCGGGGCTGTTTCGTCGTGCCGCCCCGGTTGCGTGACTCCGGGGTCGCAAGGCTCCACAATGAGCGCCCGCAGTGCCGCCCGTCCAGCCCCATCCGGGACTCTCCCGATGTACAGGACGGCGGGACCGCCCACGCCTCGAACAGGATGCCGCGAGCGACCGATGTCGAATCCCTCACCGCTTCGCACCGCGTCGGGCTCGTCCCGTCGGCCCCCCGAGGGCGCGCTGCTGCGCTGCATCCTGGACTCCGACCGCTGGGCGGAGAGCCTGCCGCCCGTGCCGTCGGACCGCCTGGTGACGCTGTCGTTCACGTCCGCCTCCGCGCAGGTGGAGCACGCCGAGGCCTGCGAGATGCTGGGCTACCGCGTCGTGGGCGCGCCGCCGGACGCCGCGCCGCCGGTCAGCGTCGCCGACCTGCTGGTCACCCAGGACATCATCGAGGCGCACCCGACGTGGTGGCGGGCGCTGGCCACCCACGCCGACCGCGTGTACAGCCTCGCGCACGGCCCCGCCGTCGCGCTGCTGGGCGACGTGCTGGAGCCGCACCTGGCCGCGCGCGCCTGAGCGCGGCGGCTCAGCGCGCGGCGACCTTCTGCCCCGGCGACAGCGCCAGGCCGTGCCAGAACTTGCGCAGGCGCACGGAGGTGCCGTCCTCCAGCGCGCGGAACTCCAGGTCGTCCACGAGCGCGCGCATCAGCAGCAGCCCGCGGCCGGACTCGACCTCCGGCCCGACCGCCCGGTCCGTGCGCGGGTCCCGCGTGCCGAAGCCCGGGCCCAGGTCCACGACCTCGATCTCGCAGCAGTCCTGGTCGATGCGCAGCACCACGGAGTACTCCTCCGTGTCCACGGCGTGGCGCACCGCGTTCGCGCACGCCTCCGTCAGCGCGAGCTGGATGTCGGCGCTGACATCCTCCGGGCAGCCGAGCTCCCGGAACAGCGACTCGGCGACGTTGCGGGCGACGCCCACGTAGCGCACGTCCCTGGGGAGCTGGAGTTCCAGTCGCAGGAGCATCGGGCGTCGTCCTCGTCCGGGGTCTCGGGCAAGCAGCGGGGCGGCGGTGGCAAATCTGCTGATGCGCGCAGTGTTCCCGCAGGTCGACAGGGCATAACCGAGGCTCAGTCACAACCGCGTGATTCTTGCGCTTCCCGCCCGTGCGCCCAGCCCCGGGAGCAGGCTCAGCGGCGCTTGCCGGAGCGGCCGCCGTGGGAGGCCGCCAGCTCCACCAGCTCCTGGAGCGCCTCGCCCATGCCCTCGCAGACGTCATCGACGTCCGGCACCAGCCCGCGGTCGGCGTTCACGCCGACGAACACGTCCTGCTCGTAGCTGAACAGCGTCACGTTCAGCCCCACCATCTCGTGGACGGGGCCCAGCGGGTAGAACGCCTCCACGCGCGCGCCGGCGCAGTACAGCGGGAAGCGCGGGCCCGGCACGTTGGACACCACCAGGTTCCAGATCGGGCGGTGCCGGTCCGCCGCGCGCGTGCGCGTGTACAGTCGGGCCGCCAGGGACGCCACCCCGCCCGGTGCCAGCTCCGCGAGCTGCTGCAGCGTGTTGGCGCCCAGCGCGCCGTGCTGCTCCTTGGCGCCCGCCGTGCTGGCGCTGATGCGGCGCAGGCGCTGCAGCGTGTCGGGCTCCTCCACGGGCAGGGCCGCCAGCATGGCCGACACCTGGTTGCCCATCTGCCCGCGCTGCTCCTCCGCGCGCACGGAGATCGGCACCATCGCGACCAGGGGGCGCTCCGGCGCCTCGTCCCGGCGCAGCAGGAAGCGCCGCAGCGAGCCGGCCACGCACGCCAGCACCACGTCGTTGACGGTCCCGCCCAGCGCGTTCTTGACGCGCTTGAGGTCCTCCAGCGGCATCGTCGACAGCGCGACCGCGCGCCGGGGGCCGATCGAGCCGTTGAACGGCGTCGACGGCGCCGTGAACGGCGCGGGCGGCGGTTCCTCCTTGCGCGTGCGCGCCACCTTGAACAGCGCGGTGGCCGAGTCGAAGGCCTGGCGGCCCAGCCGCGCCACCGACAGCGGCGTGGCGGCCTGGCGCAGCCCCGCCTGCACCAGCAGCCGCAGGTCGCTCGGCTCGCGCTCCGCTCGCCACGGGCGCGGCGCGTCCGGCGCCTCCTGGTCCGGGGTGAGCTGCAGGATCGCCGCGGCCAGCTCCGCGCCCGACACGCCGTCGATGGCGGCGTGGTGGGTCTTGGTGATCACGGCGACGCGGCCGCCCTCCAGGCCCTCCACCACCCACAGCTCCCACAGGGGGTGGTTGCGGTCGATCGGCCGGCCCATCACGTCGCCGGCGAACTCGGCCAGCTCGGCCATTCCGCCCGGCGACGGCAGCGCCGCGCGGCGCACGTGCAGGTCCAGGTCGAAGTCCGGGTCCTCGATCCAGACCGGGTGGTCAAGGTTGAACGGCACCCACGCCAGGCGGCGGCGGAACGGCGCGGCCAGGTGCAGGCGCGGCTCCATGAAGCGCGCCATGTCCTCCCGCGTCAGCGACCCGGACGGCGTCGTCGACGGGTCCAGCACCAGGACACCGCCCACGTGCATGTGGTTGGTCGGCGTCTCCAGGTACAGGAACGCCGCGTCGAGACCGGTCAAGCGGGTTGGCACCGTGCAAACCCCCAGGTCGGGAAGGTTCGGCGCACCATACTCGCTAGTCTTCCCGGCACGAAGGCCGAAACGAGCACGCCACACAACGCACGACTGGAGAGGAACGCCATGCCGGACGCACTGGTCACCGCAGACTGGGTCGCCGAGCACCTCGACGACCCGCGGGTCGTCATCGCCGAGGTGGACGAGGACGCCGCCGCCTACCATGCCGGCCACATCCCCGGCGCCCTCGGATTCGACTGGCGCGCCGACTTCCAGGACCCGCTGAAGCGCGCCTTCCTGGACGCCGACGGCTTCGCCGCCCTGATGGACTCGCGCGGCATCACCCGTGACCACCACGTGGTCCTCTACGGCGGCAACAACAACTGGTTCGCCGCCTACGCCTACTGGTACTTCAAGATCTACGGCCACCCCGCGGTCAGCCTCATGGACGGCGGCCGCAAGCTGTGGGAGCTGCAGGGCCGGCCGATGACCGACGAGCCGGTCAAGCGCGAGGCCACCAGCGGCTACCAGGCCGGCGAGCCGGACGCGTCCATCCGCGCCAAGCGCGACCAGGTGCTCGCCGAGTTCGTCGGCGCCCCGGACGGCAAGGGCCTCATCGACGTGCGCTCCCCGCAGGAGTTCGCCGGCGAGCTGATCGCCCCGCCGCACCTGCCCAACGAGGGCTCGCAGGTTCCCGGCCACATCCCCGGCGCGCAGAACATCCCGTGGGCCAAGGCCGTGGACCCCGACACCGGGCAGTTCCTGGACGCCGGCGCGCTGAAGGCGCTGTACACCGGCGTCGGGATCACGCCGGACAAGGAGGTCGTCGCGTACTGCCGAATCGGCGAGCGCAGCGCGCACTCCTGGTTCGTGCTGCACGAGATCCTGGGCTACCCGAACGTGCGCAACTACGACGGAAGCTGGACCGAGTACGGGTCCCTGGTGGACGTGCCGGTCGAGCGCTAGGGGTTCAGAGGAGCTCCGGGTCGGGCCCGCATCCCGCTGCGGCTCTCCAGGGAACCCGCCGCCCGGGCTAGGTGCCGTTCGGTGCCGCGGGGCGTATCCGCATCCCGCTGCGGCTCTCCAGGGGACCCGCCGCCCGGGCTCTGCCCGGGCGGCACCCTGAGTTCGCCTCGCGGGCGCGGCTCCGCCCCGCCGTCATCCGTCCAGCCACTCGCCGAGCACGGCTAGCAGCTTGCGGACGTTGGCTTCGGTGGCGGTGTGGCCCATGAGGCCGATGCGCCAGGCCCTGCCGGCCAACGCGCCCAGTCCACCGCCCACCTCGATGCCGTGCTCGTCCAGCAGACGCCGGCGCCAGGCCGCCTCGTCGACGCCATCGGGCAGCCCCACCGTGGTGAGCTGGGGCAGGCGGTGGCCCTCCTGCGCCAGCAGCGGCAGGCCCAGCGCCTCCAGGCCCTCCTGCAGCATGCGGCCGACCCGCTCGTGGCGGGCGATGCGCGCGTCCAGTCCCTCCTCCAGGACCACGCCGAGTCCGGCGTGCAGCGCGTACAGCATCGAGATGGGCGCGGTGTGGTGGTACTTGCGGCCGCCCTCCGCCGAGACGTACTCGAGGATCCCCGTCACGTCGAGGTACCACGACCGGCACGGCGTCCGCCGCGAGCGGATCCTCTCCGTGGCGCGCGGCCCGAACGTCACCGGCGCCAGGCCGGGCGGCACCGACAGGCACTTCTGGGTGCCGCTGTAGGCGGCGTCCACCCCCCAGCCGTCGATGTCCACCTCGACGCCGCCGAGGCTGGTGACGCAGTCGATCGCGAACAGCGTCTCGCTGTCGCGCAGGGCCGCGGCGACCTCTGCGACCGGCTGCCACACGCCGGTGGACGTCTCCGCGTGCACCAGCACGGCCAGGGCCGGGCGGTGCTCGCGGCAGGCCGCCAGGAACGCCTCCGGGTCGACGATGCGACCCCAGTCGGCCTCCACGGCGTGCACCTCGGCCCCGGCGCGCCGGGCCACCTCGGCGAGGCGGCCGCCGAAGACGCCGTTGACGCCGACCACCACCCGGTCACCCGGCTCGACCAGGTTCACCACCACGCACTCCAGGCCCGCGCTGCCGGTGCCGGACACCGGGAAGGTCACCGGGCTGGCGGTGCGGAACACCTGCCGGAGCCGGTCGTTGAGCTCGTCCAGCAGCGGCAGGAACTCCGGGTCCAGGTGCCCCAGGAGCGGCTGGGACAGCGCGGCGAGGACGTCGGGGGCGACATTGGAGGGCCCGGGGCCCATGAGAATGCGGTCGGGGATCATGGCGCGCGATCCTAGTCCACAGGATTTGGCCGCTTGTGGGTGCGTTCCGGGCCAGTCAGCGCCCAGAACGCACCCGACTTCGGGGGGCGGGCGCTGCTAGCCTCGGGCGGTCGACGGGCGAGCGAGGAGAGAGCGATGACGCAGGTGATGCCGGGCTGCGAAGCCTGGTCGGCCGCCGGGGGCGAGGTTGGAGTCCTGGTGCTCCACGGCTTCACCGGCAACCCGGTCAGCATGCGTCCGGTCGCGGAGGCCATGGCCGCCGCCGGCCACGCCGTCGAGATGCCGCGCCTGCCCGGCCACGGCACCACCTGGCAGGAGTGCAACCGCACCACCTGGCGGGACTGGGCGCGTGAGGCAGTGGCGGCCTACGAGACGCTGCGCGCCCGCACCGGCGCGCAGGTCGCCGTGGGCCTGTCGATGGGCGGCACCATGGCGCTGCACCTGGCCTCCACGCGCGGCGACGACCTGGCCGGCGTGGTCGCGATCAACCCGTCGCTCAAGTCCAGCGACCCGCGCCTGAAGGCGCTGCCGGTGCTCAAGCACCTGATCCCCGGACTGAAGGGCATCGGCAACGACATCGCCAAGCCAGGCGGCGACGAGAAGCCCTACCCCAAGGTGCCGCTCAAGGCGCTCGCCTCCTTCCTGCAACTGCAGGGCCTGGTGCGCGAGAGCCTGTCCGCCGTGACGATCCCCACGCTGGTGTTCACGTCACGCAACGACCACGTGGTGGAGCCCGAGAACGGCGCCCTGGTCATCGACGGCATCGCCTCCGCCGACTCCGAACAGGTCTGGCTGGAGCGCAGCTACCACGTCGCGACACTTGACTACGACGCCGACGAGATCGTCCAGCGCACGCTGGCGTTCATCAAGCGCGTCACCGCGAACTGACCGCCTCGCCGGAACTTCCCCCCACGCGGGGGCGTCCCACCGGCATGCGCGCATTGACGATGGCCCTGCTGCTGTCACTGGCGCTCGCCGCCTGCGGCGAGCCCGCCGCGCCGCCCTCCGAGTCCGAGGCGATCCGCTACACCGCCACCGCAATGGTCCTGGACGACGGCGGCGGGCCCGAGCTGTGCCTGGGCGCCGTCGCCACGTCCCTGCCGCCGCAC
>DATMKC010000208.1:0-5177 GCA_035553555.1 Egibacteraceae bacterium
GCCGAGGAGCCCGCCGCCGAGGAGCCCGCCGCCGAGGAGAAGCCCGCCGCCGAGCAGCCCGCCGCCGAGGAGGCAGTGGCCGAGGAGCCGGCGCCCGAGCCGGAGGAAGCGGAATGATGGCGGAACAGGTGCTGGAGTACCTGGCCAAGGCGCTCGTCGACAATCCCGACGACGTGGAGATCACGACGGTCGAGGAGTCCGACGGCGAGCTGGTCCTGGAGCTGCGGGTCCACCCGGACGACATGGGCAAGGTCATCGGCAAGCGCGGCCGCACCGCCAAGGCGCTGCGGACCATGATCAAGGCCGCCGCGACCCGTGACGGCGCCTCGGCCACGGTCGAGATCGTCGAGTAGCGCGCTCCGCGCGATGGAGCACCCGGACCTCGTCGCGGTCGGGCTCGTGGGCAAGCCCCACGGCCTGCGCGGCGAGGTCTACGTGCGCCTGGACCCGGATTTCGCCGACCCGCTCACACCGGGGCGCGTGGTCGCCACCGACCGGCACGGCGACCTGACCGTCACCTCGACCCGCGACCACAGCGGGCGCGTGGTCGCCCGGTTCGACGGCGTCGCCACGCGCGAGGCGGCGGAGGACCTGCGCGGCGAGCGCCTGCTGCTGCCGCGCCAGGAGATCGAGCTGGACGAGGACGCCGTGTGGGTCGACGACCTGCTCGGCCTGGAGGTCGTGACCGAGGAGGGGGAGCTGGTGGGCGTCGTGGAGGCCGTGACCGACGGGCCGGCGCACGACTACCTCTTGGTCGCCCGGCCCGACGGCGGCGAGGCGCTGATCCCCGTGGTGGACGAGCTGGTGGAGCTGGACGGCGAGCGCATCGTCGTGCGCCCGGTCCCCGGATTGCTGGACCAGTAGCCGCCATGCGCATCGACGTGCTGTCCATCTTCCCCGAGTTCTTCAGCGGCCCGCTGGACGCGTCCCTCATCGGCAAGGCGCGCGAGGCCGGCACGCTGGACGTGCGTGTGCACGACCTGCGCGACTGGACGCACGACCGCCACCGCACCGTCGACGACCTGCCGTTCGGCGGCGGCGCCGGCATGGTCATGAAGCCGGAGCCGTTCTTCGAGGCCGTCGAGGCCCTGTACGGCTCGATCGAGGCGCGGCCGCGCACGGTGCTGTTCACGCCGCGCGGCCGCCCGCTGGACCAGGCGCTGGCGCGCGAGCTGTCGGGCGAGCCGGCGCTGCTGCTGCTGTGCGGCCGCTACGAGGGCATCGACGAGCGCGTGCACACCGGCATCGCCACCGACGAGGTCTCCATCGGCGACTACGTGCTGTCCGGCGGCGAGGTGGCCGCCTGCGTGCTGGTGGAGGCGGTCACGCGCCTGATCCCCGGCGTCATGGGCAACGAGGCCAGCGCCGACGACGAGTCGTTCAGCGACGGGCTGCTGGAGTACCCCCAGTACACCCGTCCGGCCGACTACCGCGGCATGACCGTCCCGGACGTGCTGCTGTCCGGCCACCACGCCAACGTGGCGGCCTGGCGGCGCGAGCAGGCCGTGGCGCGCACGCGCGCCGTGCGGCCGGACCTGTACGAGCGGCTGCGGCGGGAGGGCGAGGCGTGAGCGCCGCGCTGCGCACCCATGTGCCGCCGCCGCACCGCTCGGTGCGCCCGCCGGACCTGGACAGCCAGCGCCGGGCCGAGATCCGCGGGGCCGAACCGCCGCCGCGCGCCAAGCGGTCGCGGCGCGAACCGAGCACGCTGGTGCTGATCGTGGGCGCCCTGGCGCTGGCGTTCCTGGTGAAGGCGCTGCTGGCGCAGGCGTTCTACATCCCGTCCGGCTCCATGATCCCGACGCTGCTGATCGGCGACCGCGTCATCGTGGAGAAGCTCAGCTACCGCTTCGGCGAGCCGCAGCGCGGCGACGTCGTGGTGTTCCACCGGCCGGGGGTGGAGCGGCCCACCGGGCCGGGGCAGGCGGTGAAGGAGTTTCTCCAGGGCCTGGGGCTGCTGCAGCCGGACGCCGACATCGACCTCATCAAGCGCATCGTGGGGCTGCCCGGCGAGACGATCCGGATCCAGGGCGGTGTGCTGTTCGTGAACGGGCGGGCGCTGCCGGAGCCGTACGCGGTGGCGGACACGCGCGAGTTCGGCCCCGTGACGGTGCCCGAGGGGGAGTACCTTGTCCTGGGCGACAACCGGCCCAACAGCGACGACAGCCGCTTCTCGCTCGGCACGGTGCCGCGCGACCACCTGGTCGGCAAGGCGTTCGTGATCATCTGGCCGCCGGGCAGCGCGCGGCTGGGCCTGTCGGCGGACTACGGGCGGCCTGTCCCGGCCGACTGAGCGTCCTCTAGGCTGCGGCCATGGCGGAGACCCTGTACACGGCGGACGCCAACGGCGTGCGCCACATCGTGCTGGCGCGGCCCGAGGCGTACAACACGATCACTCCCGAGCTGCGCGACGAGCTGGCCGCGGCGATCGACGCGGCCGACGCGGACCCGGACGTGCGCGTGATGCTGCTGCGCGCGGAGGGGCCGGCGTTCTGCGCGGGCTACGGGCTGGACTGGTCGACCGAGTACCAGGCGGGGGCCGAGTCCGCCGAGCGCGTGTGGGACTCGGTCACCGACATGCGCCTGATCGGCAGCTTCGTCGACGTGTACATGAAGCTGTGGTACGCGAAGAAGCCGGTGATCGCCGCCGTGCAGGGCTGGTGCATCGCCGGCGGCACGGACATGGTGCTGTGCGCGGACCTGATCGTGGCGGCCGAGGGCGCGAGCTTCGGCTACCCGCCCGCGCGGGTCTGGGGCACCCCGACCACCGCGATGTGGGTCTACCGGATGGGCATCGAGCAGGCGAAGCGCTACCTGCTCACCGGCGACGAGATCCCCGCGCCGAAGGCCGCCGAGATCGGCCTCGTCCTGGAGACCGTGCCTGACGAGCGGCTGCTGGAGCACGCCACCGCGCTGGCCGAGCGCATGGCGCGGCTGCCGGAGAGCCAGCTGGTGATGCTGAAGCTCTTGTGCAACCAGACCGTGGAGAACATGGGCCTGGCGTCCTCGCGCACCCTCGGCACGCTGTTCGACGGGATCGCCCGGCACACCCAGGAGGGGCTGGACTTCGTCAGCCGCTCGATGGAGGTGGGCATCCGCCAGGCCGTGCGCGAGCGCGACGACCCCTTCCAGGACTACGGGTCGCGCCCCCGCTAACCCCGCCTTTTCCCCCGAGTTGGAAGATCAGGCCCGCATATGGGCCAGATCTTCCAACTTCCTGGTCAGCGGCCGGTGGTGGACAGGTGCTGGTAGTCCTTGCTGGAGGTCCAGTCGCCGCCCCAGCCCCAGCTGTGCCGCTTCGCCGCGGCGACCTCCGGCCGGCCGGCGATCAGCATGCCGGGCCGGTACGCCGAGCGGTCCAGGTACGCCCGCCCCGCCGCCGGCTGCACCGTGGACCCGCGCACGTAGGGGTTCTGCACCGGGTTGACGTCGATGGCGCGCCCGTAGGCGTGCTCCGACCAGCGGTCCGTCCCGGCCACTTTGCGGCAGTTGAAACCGGAGGTGTTGTTGGCCGCCATCGACGCGTCGTCGCTGCCGGCGAAGTCGTCGATGCGGCGCATCTGGGCGATCGGGAAGCCGAGTTGGAACAGGTCGGCGAACAGTCCCACCGCCTGCCCGGTCACGCCCTCGTGCACGATCACTTCGCCGGTGGCGATGCGCCCGTCGAAGGTCCAGTGGGACACCTGGATGTAGCGCAGGTCCCGGATCGGCACGGGGCAGCCGGGGCGCCACGAGTACGCGCGCAGCACCGCCTCCAGTTCCGGCCAGATGTGCAGGATCCGCGAGTGGAACTGCGGGCTGGGCGACGGCGCCGGGGCCTGGCCGACTGGTGCGCCGCAAGCGGTCAGGAGCAGCGCCAGCACCAGCGCGAAGCCTGTGGATTGGAGGATTCGGCCCATATACGGGCCTGATCTTCCAACTCGGGGAAAGGGCGCACAAGGGGGCGGGGCGGCAAGGGCAGCGCAAAGGCCGGGTCGTGGGCCGGATTGCCGCCCGCCAGTTGCCCGGTTATGCTGGCCAACCGGTGCTGCGCCGCCGTAGCTCGTGCGCGCCCGCTCGTGTTTTTTCCGTTGTGACACCCGCCCGCGGAGGCCTGAAGTGAACCCGACTGACCTCGTTGACGTCGCCTACCTGCGCGATGACGTGCCGGACTTTCGTCCCGGCGACACCGTGAAGGTGCACGTCAAGGTGACCGAGGGCACCCGCACGCGCATCCAGGTCTTCGAGGGCGACGTGATCGCCCGCCGCGGCAGCGGCATCCGCGAGTCCTTCACGGTCCGCAAGATCAGCTTCAACGCGATCGGCGTGGAGCGCACCTTCCCGGTGCACGCCCCCGTCATCGACCACATCGAGGTCATGCGCCGGGGCAAGGTGCGCCGCGCGAAGCTGTACTACCTGCGCGACCGTGTCGGCAAGAAGGCCAAGATCAAGGAGCTGCGCGAGCCCGCCGGCGCCTGACGCGACGGCGCTCGCCGCCGCGATGGAGGAGCACACCACGCGCCCGCTCGACGACGTGGCCGAGCCAGCCGCGCCGGCCAAGCGCAGCTTCCTTTCGGAGCTGCCGGTCTTGGTCATCGTGGCGTTCGTCCTTGCCCTGGTCCTGAAGACCTTCCTGGTCCAGGCCTTCTACATCCCGTCGTCGTCCATGGAACCCACGCTCCAGATCGGCGACCGGGTGCTGGTGAACAAGCTGGCGCACACGTTCCGTGAGCCCCGCCGCGGCGAGATCGTCGTGTTCTCCGTGGATGGCGGCACGCCCGCCATGGTGGAGCCGGCCAACCCGGTCGTGCGCTTCCTGCGCGGGCTCGCCTCCGGCCTGGGCATGGCGCCCGCCAGCGACCGCGACTTCATCAAGCGCGTCATCGGCCTGCCCGGCGACGTCGTGGAGATGCGCGACGGGGTGGTCACGGTGAATGGCGTGGCCCTGCCCGAGGCGCCCGCATCCGAGGGCGGCTACCTGTCGGAGCGCCACATGGAGCCGTTCGGGCCGTTCACCGTGCCCGAGGGCCACTACTTCATGATGGGCGACAACCGCCCGAACTCCTCCGACAGCCGCTACAGCCTGGGCCCGATCGCGGAGGACCGCATCGTGGGCCGGGCCTTCGTCATCATCTGGCCGCTGTCGCACGCCGGCATGCTGACGCTGCCCGACTACGGGGAGATCCCCGTAGTCGGGC
>DATMKC010000209.1:0-2590 GCA_035553555.1 Egibacteraceae bacterium
GTTGTTGCGCAGCCACACCGCGGCGTTGGCCGCCCGCTCGTCGGCGTAGGCGCGGCGGGCGTCGAACACCGCCAGGCGCGCGAGGAACGCCGCCTCGATGCGGTCGGCCTGCCGGCGCAGTTCGGCCAGCTCGGCGGACAGCTCAGCGTCGGCGAGCTGATGCGGGTCGCGGCTCAGGACCCCGTCGACGGCGGCACGCAACGCTTCCATGCCGCCCACACTCCCACGAGGGTGTGACGAAAACCGGCCCCGAAACGCACTTGCGCACAGGCCACAGGAAACTTTTCCGAGAAAATCTCTCAGGCGGTGGCTTCGTCGGGCTCCTGGCGCATGCCCACCGGGATGAACACCAGCAGGCCCAGCAGCATCACCACGTCGCCCAGGCTGATCGCCTTGCGCAGGGGCCCGGCCAGCGGCAGCGGGATCATGTCACCCAGCCACGGCAGCAGCGTGTCGTCATCCAGGGTCACGTGCTTGTTGAGGTCGCCGGACTCGATGTTGTCCGACGGCAGGCCGACGCGGTCCAGGGTCTCGGCGGACACCGGCATGCCGTTGTTCAGCGCGATCACGGTGAAGTTCATCGCCCAGCCGACCACGACCAGCACCAGCCCGGCGCGCAGCCAGCGGGTCAGCACGGGCCAGGTGCCGACGATCCACCACATCGCCAGCACGAACGCGACCGCCAGGATCGGCACGCGCAGCGTCCGGCGGGTGGACTCGTCCAGGAACGGCAGCAGGAACTGCAGCAGGAACGCGATCCACACCATCCAGATGCGGCGGAACGGGATCTGCGCGATGTGGCGCAGCCGTCCGCCAGCGGCGTAGCCGATCGCCACGGCCAGCAGCACCACGGTCGCGACCAGGCTCATTTGCGTTCCCTTTCCCCGACCCCCCGGCGCCCGCCGGTGGGAGCGCTCATTGTGCCGTGCCGGTCCGGCCGGGGCGTCTCAGGCGGTGCGTACACTGCCCCGATGCACCCCTACGTCGTCGAGCAGTTCACCGACGAGGAACGGCGTTTCCTCAGCCGGTTCGTCACGAACACCGACCGGCCGGTCTTCGGCCTGGTCAACCTGCCGGAGGTCGTGAAGGGCGCGCTGTTCGCCCGGTACTCGCGCAGCCGCAAGAGCCTGCGGCGGCTGCTGCTGGACGAGTTCCGCGACGACTTGGAGGGCCTGGAGGTCGACGTCGACCGCACGGCGGCCGACCGCGCGGAACGGCTGTACCAGCGCGTGTTCGACGAGTACGGCGACGACTCGGTGGCGCAGCTCGGCGGCGCGCACGTGGCCGTGGAGCAGGCCAGCAACCTGCTCACCAAGGTGCTGGAGTGGGGCCGGCTGGGCGCCTACCTGGAGCAGTCCACGCGCTACATGCGCTACGACGACAAGCCCGGCGGGCGCTACCGCTACTACGTGGACCCCGACGTGGCCGCGTCGCCGCTCGGCGAGACCTACCGCCGCGAGATGGACGCCACCTTCGACGGCTACTCGGCCCTGTTCGAGCCCGTCCTGGCGTGGGCGCGCGAGCGCTTCCCGCAGGAGGACGGCGTCAGCGACGCGGTGTACCGCAACACGCTCAACGCCAAGGCCTGCGACGTGCTGCGCGGCCTGCTGCCCGCCGCGACCGTGAGCAACGTCGGCATCTTCGCCACCGGGCAGGCCTACGAGAACCTGCTGCTGCGCCTGCGCTCGCACGAGCTGGCCGAGGCGCGCGAGGTCGGCGACCTCCTCCTGGCGGAGCTGCGCCAGGTGATCCCGAGCTTCCTGGTGCGCGTCGACCGCCCGGACCGCGGGGGCGTCTGGAGCGACTACCTGCGCGCCACGCGCGACGCCACGCGCGCCGTGGCCGACGAGGTGCTGGGCGGGGAGAAGCCGGCCGACGCGCCGGAGGTGGCGCTGGTCGACTGGGACGACGACGCCGAGACCGACATCGTGGTGGCGATGCTGTACCCGTACAGCGACCTGCCGGAGGCCCAGCTGCGCCGCCTGGTGGAGGACATGCCCTCGGCGGAGCGCACCCGCGTGGTGGAGGCCTACGCCGGTGAGCGGCGCAACCGGCGCCACAGGCCGGGCCGCGCCCTGGAGCGCGCGTTCTACCGCTTCGACGTCCTGGGCGACTACGGCGCGTTCCGCGACCTGCAGCGCCACCGCATGCTGACCATCGAGTGGCAGGAGCTGGGCTGCCGCCACGGTTACGACGTGCCGCCGGAGATCGTCGAGGCGGGGGCCGAGGACGACTGGCACCGCATCATGGAGCGCCAGGCGCGGCTGTGGGAGTCGCTGCGGGCCGACTTCCCGCGGCAGGCGCAGTACGCCGTGGGCCTGGCGTGGAAGCTGCGCTACTCCATGAACCTCAACGCGCGCGCCGCCATGCAGATGCTGGAGCTGCGCACCACGCCGCAGGGCCACCCCAGCTACCGGCGCGTCGCCCAGGAGATGCACCGCCAGATCGGCGAGGTCGCCGGCCACCACGCCATCGCGGCGATGATGCGCTTCGTCGACTACGGCCAGGCGGAGCTGGAGCGGCTGGAGGCGGAGAAGGCCAGCGAGGCCAAACGCGCCGCCCGCGGCGCCTGACTCAGCCGGCCAGGGGC
>DATMKC010000210.1:0-7942 GCA_035553555.1 Egibacteraceae bacterium
CGCAACGTGCTGCGTGACGGGCGTGTCCTCTCCGGCGAGCCGCTGACCGCGGATGAGTAGACGGGCCCAGTCAAGGCCCGCGGACAGAGTCCGGGGACGGGCCGCGGCAACCAAAGCCCGCCGGCTCCTCGACGGTGGGATCCGCGCGCATGACAGGGGCGACATCGACACCGCGTTGGGCTCTTTCGTGGAGGCCGCAGTGCTCGCTTGTGACGCTCTGTGCATCTTCGCCCGAGGGGAGTACTCCGTCGGCCAGGACCACGGCCAGGCCCTCCAGACACTGCGGTCGGTCGAGGGCGGCGCAGCGCTGTCGAAGGCCCTCGGCACGGCTCTCCAGGCGAAGAAGCAGCACGCCTATGAGGTGGGACTTCCCAAGAACTCGGAAATGGTCGCCCTGCGCCGGGCGGCCGAGAGGCTGGTGCAAGTCGCCGAGTCTCGAATGTGAGAACGACTGAGGGCCGGTGGGGGGGACCGGCCCTCAGCGTGCTCATGGGATGGAGCGAGGTGTTTGTTTGTGACGGCCGTGTCGCGGGCGCGGGGGCGACGCCCCACCGGCGCGTCAGATGTGATCCTGCGACGGCGGGAACCGGCATAAACCGGGCGCGCGGAATCTTTACGGAGCGGCCGCGCGGCTACCATCCGGCGCATGAGCGCACCCCGCGGAGCCGGCCGTAGTGGCGGCCTGCTGTTCCTGCTGATCCTGGCCTTCGTGGCCTACCTGGTGCTGGAGGCGCTGGCCGGACTGGCACAGGTCGTGACCGGCGTCCTGCTCCTGGCGGTGATCGTGGTGCTCGCCGTCAACGTGCTCCGCCGCCGCTAGCTACGATCCTGCCCCCGTCACCGGAGGTTGCCGCCGTGTCGCTGTCGTTCGCCCTCACGCCCGAGCAGGAGGAGCTGCGCAAGCTGGTGCGCCAGTTCGCCGACGAGCGGGTCGCTCCCGCCGCCGAGGCGTTCAACGCGGAAGGGCGTTTCCCCACGGAGCTGATCCTGGAGATGGGCCAGATGGGCCTGTTCGGCCTGCCCTTCCCCGAGTCCTACGGCGGCTCCGGCGGCGACTTCGTCTCGCTGTGCCTGGCGATCGAGGAGCTCGGCCGGGTCGACCAGTCCGTGGGCATCACGCTGGAGGCGGCCGTCGGCCTGGGCGCCAACCCGATCTGGAAGTTCGGCAGCGAGGAGCAGAAGCGCGAGCTGCTGCCGCCGCTGGCGCGCGGCGAGCGGCTCGCCGGCTTCGGCCTGACCGAGCCGGGCGGCGGCTCCGACGCCGGCGGCCTGCGCACGCGCGCCGTGCTGGACGGCGACCACTGGGTGATCAACGGCTCCAAGCAGTTCATCACCAACGTCGGCACGGACATCTCCGCCTTCGTCACCATCACCGCGATCACCGGCGACCGCGACGGCAAGCCGGAGGTCACCAACATCGTGGTGCCGACGGGCACGCCCGGCTACACGATCGGCAACGGCTACCGGAAGGTGGGCTGGCACGCCTCGGACACGCGCGACCTGTACTTCTCCGACTGCCGCGTGCCCGCGGGCAACCAGCTGGGGGAGCGCGGCCGCGGCTTCGGCAACTTCCTGGCGATCCTGGACGAGGGCCGCGTGGCGATCTCGGCGCTGGCGGTTGGGCTGATCCAGGGCTGCGTGGAGGAGTGCAGCCGCTACGCCCACGAGCGCGAGTCCTTCGGCCGGCCCATCGGCAGCTACCAGGCGGTGGCGTTCAAGATCGCCGACATGGAGATGCAGGCCGACATCGGCCGCACCGCCTACCTGCGCGCGGCGTGGCTGGCGCAGGAGGGCAAGCCGTTCAAGAAGGAGGCCGCGGCGGTCAAGCTGTTCACCACCGAGGCGGCGGTCGACGCGGCGCGCCAGGCCACGCAGATCTTCGGCGGCTACGGCTTCACCACCGAGTACCGGGTGGGCCGCTTCTACCAGGACGCCAAGATCCTCGAGATCGGCGAGGGCTCCTCCGAGGTGCAGCGCCTCATCCTCGCCCGCCACCTCGGCCTGCCCGACCCCCGCTGACCCCCCGCTCGCAACGGTTCACAGTGTGCAGTTCCCCCCGTATACGAGGGAAAGCGCACACTGTGAACCGTTTTGGGGCTGAGGGCGCGGCGAGGACTGCTCAGTCCTCGTGGGTCTCGGGGTCGCGGGGGTCGCCGGTGAGGTCGCGCAGGAGGGCGACGCCCTCCTCGGGGCCGGTGCACAGCAGGCGGTCGCCCGCGATGAGGCGCGTGGTGCCGCGCGGCCGGTACAGCCAGCGCTGCTCGCGCTGGATCGCCAGCACGTACATCCCCGTCTCGGTCTCCAGCCGCAGCTCCTGCAGCGTGCGTCCCTCACCGGGGCCGCCGGCGTTCACCAGCGCGTCGGTGACGATCTCGCCGGTCTCCCGCAGCGCCGCCGCGATCACCGGGTGCGGCTCGTCCTCGCTCTCGGCCAGCCGCGTCATCTCCTGCGCCGCGTCGGTGATGCGCTCCGACGACAGGCCGATCTGCAGCAGCCCGCGCAGCTCGTCGATGCCGTCGTCGTCCACGTCGCCCGCCGCCCTGAGGACCCAGCGCTGCAGGTCGTGGTACAGCGCGTCGCACTTGTCCTCCAGCACGCTCACCTCGCGCGCCAGGCCCAGGTCGCGGAACAGGATCGCGGAGTAGGCCAGGCCGACCGCCACCTCGGCGGCGTTCTTGAGCTCCACCAGGATGTCCACCGCGCGGTCCAGGTTGGACAGGCGCCCGCCCTCGCCCGGCGGCTTGAGGCCGTACGGCTCGCCGCCCGCGAGCTCGCGCGCCAGGTCGACGCCGTCCGGCGGCCCCTGGAGGAACAGCACGTCGCCCTCCTGCAGCACCGTGTCGCCACTCGGCCCGTACAGGTAGTCCATGTCGCGGCGCACCGCGATGACCCACATGCCGGTCTCGCTGGGCAGCGCCAGCTCCCACAGCGGCCTGCCGGCGAGGCGGTTGTCCTCGCGGATCTTCACCCGCGCCACCACCTCCTCGGCGTGGCGCAGGTCGTCGCGCAGCTCGCGCGGCACGCCGAGGTCTCGCAGCACCACGCGCGCGATGTCCTCGGCGGCGTCGGCGATCTCCTCGACGGCGTTGACCATGCCCAGGATGCCGGCGAGCTGCTCCGCGTCCTCGGGCGAGCGGGTCGCGAGCATGCACAGGATGCGCAGCTCGTGCACCGCGGCGTCCATGCGCTCCTCGAGGCGGATCACCTCCCGCGCGAGGTCGTCGTCGCCGAAGAACACCGCCGCGTAGGCGAGGTCCACCATCAGCTCCGAGGCGTCCTTCGCCTCGACGAGCAGCTCTTTGACGTTGCGTCGCATAGTCAGGTCACCCCGAACAGGACGATGGCCGCCACCAGGCACAGGACCCCGAAGAAGTCCATGGTGGCGGTCACGATGGGGATCCCGTGGTTGTCGGGATCCAGGCCGAAGCGGTACGTCGCGGTCGCCGCGTAGTAGGCGACCAGGAACATCAGGACCAGCGCCAGACCCCCGCCCGCCAGGGCGACGCCGACCATGGCGGCGAGTCCCGGCGAGGCGAAGCCGAACAGCAACGACGCGACGTGGGCGATGAGCCCCACGCCGCTGAACGCGAGCACGCTGAACAGCACGGTGAGCGTGCCCTCCAGCAGCGCCTGCTTCTGCGGCAGGCGGCGCGGCTCCACCAGGCCCAGATGCAGGTCGCTGCCCAGGCGCGCGGACAGGATGCCGCCCAGGGAGCCGCAGTTGGCGATGAACGGCGGCACCAGCACCAGCAGCGCCGGGTTGGCCACGAACTCGTGCACGCGCGTCTCCAGCACGCCTCCGGCCAGGATGTCGACCGCGGCCGCGTAGAGCAGGACCGGCATGCTCTCCGTCACGATGCGCCGGGCCAGCGGGCCCTCGCTGCGCGTGCCCTGCCAGACGCCGTACGCGCCAAGCAGCAGCAGGCCCACCCCGGCGATCGCGCTCACCGTGTCACTGGACACCAGCAGCGTGCCGATGACCAGTGCCGGGAGCGTCACGATGTCGCCCACGGTGGTCACCAGCGGCGCGCCGATCGCGTCCATGTCCCACTCGCGGCGCTGCGCGGTGCGCGCCAGCACCAGCACGACGCCCAGGATCACGGCGCTGGACAGGATGCCGCCGACCATCGAGATGGTCATCAGCTTCCACAGGCTGATGGTGTCCAGCCCGAACGCGCCGGCCACGACACGCGCCGCGACCGCCGCCAGCGCGGAGCTGAACAGGGTGAGCAGCGCCGAGGCCTCGACGTTCTGCACCGCGAAGGAGCGCCGGTCCCACGACGGGGTGAACTGGCCGGTCATGATCCCGGTGCCCAGGCGCGCCGCCAGCGCGCCGAAGATCGCGCCGCGCATGCCGATGGCGGCGGGCACCAGCAGCAGCAGGCCGGGCAGCTGGCCGAGCAGCCCCTCCATGTGGGCGAGCACGACGCCCGCGCCCATGCCGACGCCCGTGGAGATCGCCAGGGCGGCGAAGCCCTGGCGCAGGGTGCGGCGCTCCTGGGCCCAGTAGGCCAGGACCTCGCGCGCGGCCTTCCCTCGGATCGCCATGACGAGGCGAAAGCCTAGACTGGGCGGGCCCTCGCTCGATGACGCAGGAGCCCCGCGTGTCCGACCTGTTCACCCTCACCGACGACCACCGTGCCTTCCGCGAGGTCGTCCGCAAGATGGCCGAGGAGCGCATCGCGCCGCGCGCCGCGGAGATCGACGAGACCGCCGAGTTCCCCCACGACGTGAAGGACCTGCTGGAGCAGCAAGGCCTCATCGGCCTGTTCGTCCCGGAGTCCTACGGCGGCGCCGGCGCCGACGCGCTCACCGTGGCGATCCTGGTGGAGGAGATCGCGCGCGTGTGCGCGTCGTCCAGCCTCATCCCGCTGGTGCAGAAGCTCGGCTGCATGCCGATCGTCCTCGGCGCGAGCGAGGAGCAGAAGAAGGCCTGGCTGCCCAAGCTCGCCACCGGCGAGGAGCTGATCTCCTACGCCATCAGCGAGGCCGAGGCCGGCAGCGACCCGGCGAGCATGCGCACCACCGCCGTGCGCGACGGCGACAGCTACGTGCTCAACGGCACCAAGGTGTGGATCTCCGGCGCGAGCGTCGCCGACTGCTTCACCGTGCTGGCCAAGACCGACCCCGGCTCGGGCGCCAAGGGCGTGTCGGCCTTCTACGTCCGCGCCGACGACGCCGGCTTCAGCGTGGGCAAGAAGGAGGACAAGCTCGGCATCAAGGGCTCGCCCACCTGCCAGATCCACTTCGACAACGTGCGCGTCCCGGCCGACCGCCTGATCGGCGAGGAGGGCAAGGGCTTCACCTACGCGATGCAGGCCTTCGACCACACCCGCCTGGCGGTGGGCGCGCAGGCCGTCGGCATCGCGCAGGGCGCGCTCGACTTCGCCGCCGGCTACGTCAAGGAGCGCCAGCAGTTCGGCAAGCCCATCGGCAGCTTCCAGGGACTGCAGTTCATGATCGCCGACATGGCCACCGACATCGACGCCGCCCGCGCGCTGGTCTACATCGCGGCGGGCAAGGCCGACCGCGGCGACGAGGACCTGACGCGCTGGAGCTCCATGGCCAAGCTCAAGGCCGGCGACGTGGCGATGCGGGTCACCGTCGACGCGGTGCAGCTGCTGGGCGGGTACGGCTACACCAAGGACTACCCCGTCGAGCGCTACATGCGCGACGCCAAGATCACGCAGATCTACGAGGGCACGCAGCAGATCCAGCGCATGGTGATCGCGCGCCAGGTCCTGGGGAGGCTGTGAGCCCATGAGCGACCGCCACGCCGTGCTCGGCACGCCGATGCACCCGCCGTTCCCGGAAGGGCTGGAGCGCGCGGTGTTCGGCATGGGCTGTTTCTGGGGCGCCGAGGAGCTGTACTGGCAGGTCGACGGCGTGTTCACCACGGCGGTGGGCTACGCCGGCGGGGAGACCGCCGGCCCGTCCTACGAGCTGGTCTGCACGGGGCGCACCGGCCATGCCGAGGTCGTGTTGGTCGTGTTCGACCCGGCGCGCGTGAGCTACGCCGAACTGCTGAAGATGTTCTGGGAGCAGCACGACCCGACGCAGGGCATGCGCCAGGGCAACGACATCGGCACGCAGTACCGCTCGCTGATCCAGGTGCACTCGGCGGAGCAGCGCCGCACCGCCGAGGCGTCGCGCGACGCCTATCAGCAGGCGCTGAACAAGGCCGGCCGCGGCGCGATCACCACGGAGATCACCGGCGCGACGGAGTTCTGGTACGCCGAGCCGTCCCACCAGCAGTACCTGGCCAAGAACCCGCACGGCTACCGCTGCCACGCGCGCACCGACGTGCCGTTCCCGGCGGGCGTCGGATCGTGAGCTCACCGCAGGAGCCGCACAGGGACGGGCGCCGTGTCGCCGACAGCGAGGTGACCTTCGCCCGGACCATGACGCAGCTCGACGCGAACCTGGTCGGCAAGGTGCACGGCGGCGTGATCATGCGCGAGGTCGACTCGGCGGCCGGCACCGCGGCGTCGCGCCACGCCGGCCGCGTCTGCGTCACCGCCGCGATCGACGAGCTGAGCTTCCTGCAGCCGGTGGAGGTGGGCGACATCCTCATCGTGAAGGCGCGCGTCAACTACGTCGGCCGCACCTCCATGGAGGTCGGCGTGCGCGTGGAGGCCGAGCCGTGGACGGGCGGCGAGCGGCGCCACACCACCAGCGCCTACCTCACGATGGTGGCGCTGGGCCAGGACGGCAAGCCGGTCGAGGTGCCGCCGCTGGTCCCGGAGACCGACGAGGAGCGCCGCCGCTGCGAGCGCGCCCGCATCCGGCGCGAGATGCGCAAGGAGCGCATCGAGCGGCTGGGCTGCTACGGCCCCGGCCCCGTGACCGCCCAGGCCGACGACACGCCCGCCGGCTGAGGCGTGGAGGACTTCGCGCTGGCCTACGGCGTCGCGCTCGTCGCGGAGCTGGGCGACAAGAGCCAGCTCGCCGCCGCGTCGTTCGGCGCCCGTCACCGGGTGCTGCCCGTGCTCCTGGGCTTCACGCTGGGCGCCGCGGCGGCGCTCGGCCTGGGCGTGCTGCTGGGCGCGGCCGTCGGGGAGCTGCTGGCGCCGGAGGCCCGCTCGGTCGTCGCGGGCACGCTGTTCCTGGCCTTCGCCGCGTGGTCGCTGCGCTCCGACGACCGCGACGAGCAGGCGAGCGCGGCCGTGCGCGCCCGCGTCGTGTTCGCCGGGGTGGCGCTGGCCGTGTTCGTGGCGGAGATGGGCGACAAGACGCAGTTCGCCACCGCGGCGCTCGCGGCGCGCCAGGCGGCGCTGCCGACGTGGCTCGGCGCGACGCTCGGCGAGGTCACCGCCAGCGGCGCGGCCATCCTGGTGGGCGCGTGGCTCGGGCCGCGCATGCCGGAGCGCGCGCTGCGCATCGGCGGCGCGGTGGTGTTCGCCGCCGTGGGGATCGCGATGCTGGCCGACGGGCTGGTGGGCTAGGTGCGCCGCCTGGGGCTGGTCGCAGCGGGCGGCGCCGCCGGGGCGTTCGTGCGCGCCGTCGTGGCGGACGTGGTCCCGCGGACCGGGGGGCTGCCGCTGGCCACGCTGCTGGTGAACCTGGCGGGCGCGTTCGCGCTCGGGCTGCTGCTCGGCCGCGTGGGCGAGGACCCGCGTCACGGCGCGCTGCCGCGCGCGCTGATCGGCGTGGGCTTCCTGGGCGCCCTGACGACGTTCTCCGCCCTGGCCGTGGAACTCGCCCTCATGCCCGTGCCGGCCGCCGCCGGCTACGGCCTCGCCACGCTGGCCGGCGGGCTGGCCCTGGCGCGGACGGGCCTCCGGCTGGGGCGTGCCCGATGACCCGCATCCAGGCGTTCCTCGCCATCGCCGCCGCCGGCGGGCTCGGCGCCGTCGCGCGGGACGCCGCCGACCGGGCACTGACCCGCCGGCTGCCCGGCGCGCGCCTGCCCGCGGGGATCCTGGCGGTCAACGTCCTGGGC
>DATMKC010000211.1:0-5962 GCA_035553555.1 Egibacteraceae bacterium
GGTACACACCCGGCGCCGCAACGGTCAACGTGACGGTCCTGCGTCCAGAGAAGGTGACCGGGTCGCTGGGCTCGACGCCGATGCCGCCGATGCCTGACGCGACCGTGGCCTCGAACGTCCCGCCGGCGTCGGTGAGCGTGACTGGCGATCCGTCCACCTGGACCTGCACATCAGAGGCCGTGACGCCAGAGGGGCCACTGATGGCGAGCACGACGGCAACCGTCTCGGGGGTCGCCACCGTCTGGGTCGGCGTGGGGTGGACGTTCGCGTATGACAGTTCCATTGAGCCCGCGCGGTCCACGTAGACACGCCGGTCACGGATGTCCAGGGACGTGGTCACGGACGGGCCGCTCACCGGCACGGCGCCTGCAAGGTGCAGCGCACCGGTGATGCGCAGCCGGTGGCCTTTCGCGAGCGACAGCGCCGTGCCGGAGCCGCCATCCAGCGTGGGCGGGACTCCCGATGGCGTGAGGATGGTGATGTCCCGGGTGTTGGCGGGGATGGAAACGGTCTCCGCGTACGTGCCGCCGCCCACATTGATGCGCCCGTCGAGCGCGAGGTGCCATGCCGCGGGAGTGTGCAGAGCCGACAGCGCAGCGCCGATGGTGTGGAAGGGGAAGCTCGTCGAGCCGTTCTGGAACACGCTCGGCTCCCGGACCGGCTGACTGTCCGGCGGACTCGCCAGATCCCTCGGCACGCGCACCTCGGCCCTTTCCGGGCAGGCCCCGCTTGCGGAGCCCTTGGCGACGCACTGCTCGATGATCCAGCCGCGCAGGAACGGGACGAGGTCGTCCTCACCGCACTTCTGTGTCGCGGCTCCGCTCACACACGGCTCCAACGCCGCGAGTTCCGCCGGGCACCCACCGTCCCCGCACGCCTGGTGCAGCAGCGCCAGTGCGTGGCAGGCGAGGTCGCTCGGGCCCTTGCAGGCGGCCGCCTCCTGAGCCCAGGTCTCGAAGCACGGCTCCGCACCCGGGTCCGCGCAAAGCGCCGCCACCGCGACAGCCTGAATACCCCTCTCGCACTCGCCCTCGTCCGATTCGCCTTGGCAGTCGTCCGCGGCGACGAGCAACGCCTGGATAGCCGGGTGCTCCAGGACACATGAGCCAGCTTGAGCGGCGCAGATGGCGGCGACGACGGCGGCCTGCACGCACGGAGCATTCGGTTGCGGTGCCCCGTCTGCCCAGGAGACGCAGTCGCGCATCGACGGCAGCGGCTCGGGCGGACAGTCCCCCGTCCCGGCGCAGGCGACGTCGACCACCAAGGCGTACAGCCCGCTCTCGCATGACTGGGCGTCGACGGCGGCGCAGTCCTCAAGGGCGCCCTGCGCGAGACAGACCGCGTCCTCGGCCGCGCACGCCGACGACTCGGAGCGCTCAAGCAGGTAGTCGGCCGCATCCTGGCAGCCACTCCCCTGCGTGGGATCGTCGCAGGTGTCCAGTGTGGTCTGGCACTCTCCGTCGCCGACCAGTTCGCACAGCAGCGGCGTCGCCTCGTCCCACACCGCCTGGAAGGCGCACGCCTGTGACGACGCGCACGCCAGCAGGGTCTCGATCTGCGCGACCACCACGCAGGCCTCCGAGGCCGAGTCACACGCTTCTGTCTCCAGTCGCTCGGCGAGGTACTCGAGTGCGTCCTCGCACGCACCGGAATCGGGCTGTGCGCAGTCGGTCAGGCGCTCCTTGCACGTCGGCGCGCCCTCTTCCGGGTCCTCATCACCGAGCGCGTCGCAGACCGCCTTGGCCGTCTCGGCCACGACTGTCGAAGCGGCGCAGCCCGGCACGTCCGGTGCCTCCAAGCACGCCGACACCAGGTCCAGTGGCGCACACGTCTCCTCGTCGTCTGGGCACGCCTCGGTGCGAACCGAGTCCACCGCGCAGACCAGTTGCTGCTGCGGCGTCCCCTCCGCGCACGGCGGCTCGGGCTCCTCGCCCGGTTCCGTCGCCTCCTGCACTGCCTGGACCAGCGGCGTCACGCAGTCGGCCGGGGGCTCGGACATTTCCTCGACGCAGGTCGCGGCGTCGGTGGCGCAACTGGCGACTTCGGTGGGAACGCCGCCTTCACCACACCCGTGGTTCTGTGGAGCCACGATCCCGTCGGCGCCGCGCGCCTCATCCGGCTGAGCGTCCGACTGGGTATTCGAGTCAGGATCCGGCAGGAGCAGTTCGACCGGGCCGACGAGGGCGGTCGAGACGCCCTGGAGCGGCGCAAGGAACTGCAGGGCGAGCGCGAACACCACCGGGATCGTCCATCTGCGTCGGATCCGTGTCCCCATGTCTCGTTCCCGCTTTCGTCCGTGGCCCCCGGACTCACGCGACGCCCCGCCACACGGCCCCGGAAGGCCGCGCGTCACTGGTTCTTACGGTGGAGCGCGGCGGAAGTTACGGAATCGGCACACATTCGGCATGGGGCATCGCCGGATAATCGGACGTATCACCCCAAAAGGACGCCGGGATTTAAAGTTCCGGATGGGTCTACGGCGGCCTTGGCCCCGGCGAGCGCAGCCGCGAAGGGCTCCGGCCGCTGGCGGTCGTACCACGGCCGATGATCGCGCCCGACCGCGTGGTGGTGCGTGATCGTGCCGCCCGCCGCCAGCAGCGCCTCGCTCGCGGCGGCCTTCACCTCGTCCCACATGGCGACCTGGCCGCCGTGGCGGCTCGGCGCGATGACGGTGAAGTACGGGGCGGCTCCATCCGGATAGGCGTGGGTGATGCGGCAGGTCACCACGCCGCCGCCGCACACCTCGTCGAGCGCCTTGCGCACCGCGACCTTGACCCCGTCGTGCAGCTCGGCGAAGCGGTCCCAGGTCACCGCGGTCTCGAAGGTCTCCGTGATCATGCCCACCGCCACCAGCGCGTCGCGCAGGTAGGGGGCGCGCAGGAAGTTCTGCCGCCAGGTGGACGCGGGATCGCCCTCGTCCTGGCCGCCCTCCCGGTGGCGCAGCCCCTCCGGGCAGGAGCCGCCCGCGTCAAGGCAGAGCTGCAGCGCCAGCCGGCCGTCCTCCTCCACGGGATGGTGCGCCGACTCCACGCCCAGCACCAGCAGGGCGTGCTCGCCGTCCCCGCCGCCGAACAGCATCGCCTCGTAGGGATCGAGCAGGCGGCAGTTCGCCGGGTCCAGGCCGGACTGCGCCAGCGCGCGCACCGCGCGGGCCCCTGACAGGAAGTCCGGGAAGCGCACGGAGGCCGACGCGCGCCAGCGCGGGCGGTCCTGCAGGCGCACCCACGCCTCGGTGATCACGCCGAGGATGCCCTCGGAACCCAGCAGCAGGCGGTCAGGCGACGGCCCCGCGCCGGAGCCGGGCAGGCGCCTGGACTCCCACACGCCTTGCGCGGGCGTCAGCGCGCGGACGGACTCCACCAGGTCGTCGATATGGGTCAGTTTGGTCGCGTAATGCCCGCCGGCGCGCGTGGCGATCCAGCCACCGAGCGTCGCCATCTCGAACGACTGCGGGAAGAAGCGCATGGTCAGCCCGTCGGCCCGCAGCTGCTCCTCCAGCACCGGCCCGGTGGCCCCCGCCTGGATGCGTGCCGCGCGCGAATCGCGGTCCACCTCCAGCACCCGGTCCAGCGACCGCATCTGGAGCGTCACGACGGGCCCCCGGGCGGCCGGGCCCTCCACGCCGCCGACCACGCTGGTGCCCCCGCCGAACGGCACGCAGGGCAGCCCCTCGGCATGGCACCACTCCAGCACCGCGGCGGCTTCCGCCTCCGTGCGCGGCATGGCGACCACGTCCGGCGCCGAGGAGAAGTCGCCCTCGAACAGCCTGACCATGTCGCGGAAGGACCGGCCGAGCGCGTGCAGCGCACGCTGTTCGTCGTCCGTCGCGCAGAACGGCGCCAGGGCATCGGGCACGCGCGCGCGCGGCCGGCGCAGGCCGGCCTCCGCGAGCGGCTTGGGGCCGCGCGTGTCCAGCGGCGCCTGCGGGAAACGCTCGCGCAGCAGCGTGCGGATGCCCTCCACCTCGTCCGGGCGCAGCGCCGCCTCGACGAAGCCCCAGCCCTGGATCGCCCGCTGCCCGTGGCCCATTTCCTTGCCTTTCGCCGCTTCAGCCCCTCATCGCGCGTGCCGAACGCTACGGTATGGAGTGGTCCACCGCCCCCCGGTCGCGCGCGCGCCCGGGAGGCCCCGCGCAGCGCCGGCCCGCCTCGGGGGGGCCGGCATCGGAGTGCACTCCAGATGAGGCCAGCAACCACCATCGCCCTCGCGGTGCTGCTGCTCGCCATCGTGGCGGCCATGGTCGTCCAGTTGCTGCTGGCGCCGGGCTAGGCGCCGCATGAGCGTCGTGGACGACACCCAGGAGATCGCCGCGCCCCAGGACGCGGGCATGGCCGAGGCAGCCGCCTCCAGCGCCCAGGCCTCGCGCGTCGTGGGTGACCCGTACGTGGTCGAGCAGGTCCGGCTGGCGCAGGAGGGCTCGGCGCACGCGTTCGCCCTGCTGTACGACCACTACGTCGACCAGATCTTCGGCTACGTCTACCACCGCGTCGGCCACCGCCAGACCGCCGAGGACCTGGTGGGCGACGTGTTCCTGCGCGCGCTGCGGCGCATCTGCACGTTCACCTGGCAGGGCGTGGACTTCGGCGCCTGGCTGATGGTGATCGCGCGCAACCGCGTCAACGACCACTTCAAGAGCGCGCGCTTCCGGCTCGAGTCCACCGTCGACGAGATCTTCGACACGCCGGCCACCAGCGCCCAGGACGACCCGGAGCACCAGGCGGTGACCAGCGACCTGGGACGCACGGTCAGGACGGCGCTCGCCCAACTGAAGGGCGAGCAGGCCGAAGTGCTCTACCTGCGCTTCGTGCAGCACCTCAACGTCGCGGAGACCGGTGCGGTCATGGGCAAGACGGAGGGCGCGGTCAAGGCCTTGCAGTACCGGGCACTGAAGTCGCTGGCGAAGCTCATGCCGGACGGGATGGTGCAGCCATGAGCGCGTGCCTTTTTGCGGCCTGCGTCGTTAAGGCGGGTGAGACCTATGCGCAATCGTGAGGCTGAGGCGCTGGCGCGCCTGCTGGAAGACGGCCCCGCCCGTTCGGGCGAGGGGTCGGCCGAGCTGCGCCGGCTGAGCGCGCTCGCCGAGACGCTGGTGTCCGCCGCGCCTGGCGGCGGCGCGCCCGACACCGCGTTCAAGACGGAGCTGCGGGCCATGCTGGTCGAGGAGGCGCGCCTGCAGCAGGCACAGGCCGCGCCGCGGATCCTGCCGCGCGTGCGCGCCGCGACCGCCACCGCCGTGGAGCGCTGGCGCTACTCCACCCGTGTGGCGGCGGCGTCGCTGGCCGCCGCGCTGACGTTCTCCGGCGGCGGGGCCGTCGCCGTGGCCGCCGAGCGCGCGCTTCCCAGCGACGCGCTGTACGGGGTGAAGCTGGTCCTGGACGACGCTCGCGCGGCGGTGCGCTTCGACAGTGTCGCCAAGGGCGAGATCCACCTGGCCAACGCGGCGGAGCGCATCGACGAGGCGGAGCAGTCCGCCGCGCTGGGAGACGAGTCCGGGGCGGCGCGCGCCCTGCACGAGTCCGCCGACAGCGCCCGCAAGGGCGCGCGGGAGCTCATCCGGGGCTACGAGGAGCGCGGCGACGCCCAGATCGTGGCGCGGCTCAGCGACTTCGCGGAGGCCCAGAGCCGTCGCGTCCGCGTGCTGGCCGAGCAGTTGTCCGGCGAGGGCCGGCAAGCGGCCCGCGACTCGCTGGTGGTGCTGGAGCGCATCGAGGCGCGGCTGGTCGCGATCGGCGGCGTGTGCGGGGACTGCCCCGCCGAGGCGCCCCTGAGCGGCGGCGCGTTCGACTTCTCCGAGATCCCGCCGGCGGACGAGCCGTTCCAGCCGTGCCCCTGCGACGACGGCGACGGCGACGGCGACGGCGCCGTGGCCTCCGACCGCGACGGCGACACCGACGACGGCGACACCGACGACGGCGACGCGACGGCGCCCCCGCCGGGCGACCCGCCACCGCCCGACGAGGAC
>DATMKC010000212.1:0-5763 GCA_035553555.1 Egibacteraceae bacterium
CCCCGAGGCCGTGCTCGGCGCGCAGCTCCGCCTCCTTGGCGGCCATCGCGGCGCTGGAGGCCGGCCGCGCCGCGATGGCCGCCAAGGAGGCGGAGCTGCGCGCCGAGCACGGCCTCGGGGGCGGCGGTGCGACGCCGTACCCTGGCGGCAGCCAGTTCCCGCCAGACTGACCGCTCCGGAAAGCAAGGTCACCGCCGACATGCAGTCCTCCGACATCCGCCGGACCTTCCTGGACCATTTCCGGGCCCAGGACCACCGCGTGTGGCCGTCGTCGTCGCTGATCCCCAACGACCCGACGCTCCTGCTCACCGTGGCCGGGATGGTGCAGTTCAAGCCGTTCTTCCTGGGCGAGTCCCTGCCGGAGCACCCGCGCGCGGCGAGCGTGCAGAAGTGCGCGCGCACGCTGGACATCGAGAACGTGGGCGTGACCACCCGGCACCTGACGTTCTTCGAGATGCTGGGCAACTTCAGCTTCGGCGACTACTTCAAGCGCGAGGCGATCCGCTGGGCCTGGGAGCTGTCCACGCGTCCGGCCGCGCCGGGCGAGGGCGGCGGCTTCGGCTTCGACCCCGAGCGCATCTGGGCGACCGTCTACACCGACGACGACGAGGCCGAGCGGCTCTGGCTGGAGGAGTCCGGCATCCCCGCGTCCCGCATCGTGCGCCGCGGCAAGAAGGACAACTTCTGGTCCACCGGCGGCGCCGGGCCGTGCGGGCCGTGCAGCGAGCTGTACTACGACCGCGGACCGGAGCACGGCGCCGAGGGCGGCCCGGAGGCGGACGAGAACCGCTACCTGGAGTTCTGGAACCTGGTGTTCATGCAGTTCGAGCAGGACGCCGCGGGCAACATCGTCGGCACGCTGCCGAAGCAGAACGTCGACACCGGCATGGGCCTGGAGCGCATGGCCGTGCTGCTGCAGGACGTGCCCAACGTCTACGAGATCGACACGCTCGGCACGCTGCTGAGCCGCGCGTTGGAGCTCACCAACTTCGACGAGGGTCAGTACCAGCGCGGCGGCCCTAGCGCCGTCAGCGCCCGGGTGCTCGCGGAGCATTCGCGCAGCGCCGCCATGCTGATCGCCGACGGCGTGCTCCCCAGCAATGAGGGGCGGGGTTACATCCTGAGGCGGCTGCTCCGCCGGGCTGTGCGGCACGTGCGTTTGCTGGGCGAGGACAAGCCAGTCATGCCCGACATGATGCATACCGTCATCGAGGTCATGGGCGATGCGTGGCCTGAGCTGAAGGAACAATCTGATCTGATTCTCAAGGTCGCGCAATCGGAGGAGCAATCGTTTTCGCGCACGCTCTCAGCAGGGATGTCGATTCTCGAAAAGGAGATCGGGCACGCGAATGACCTCTCGGGCGCCCAGATGTTGTCCGGGGAAACTGCGTTCAAGTTGCACGACACGTACGGATTCCCTATCGAGTTGACGCTCGAGATCGCGCAAGAGCGCGGGCTGCTGCTCGACAGGGACGAGTTTCTCCGCGCGATGGAGGAGCAGCGCACGCGTGCCCGCGGCGCCCGGCGCGGCAAGGCCGAGGGCACCCCCGTGGAGGTCTACCGGGAGGCCGCGGCGGCGGTCGGCGGCGTGGAGTTCCTGGGCTACGACAAGGAGTCCGCCGAGAGCAAGCTGGCCGTGCTGCTCACCGCCGACGGGCCCACGGAGCGCGCCGGGGAGGGCGACGAGCTGGAGGTCGTGCTCCCGCTGACCCCCTTCTACGCCGAGGGCGGCGGGCAGCTCGGCGACCACGGCGTGATCCAGACGGAGACCGGGCGCCTGGAGGTGCTGGACACCGTCGCGCCCATCAGTGGGCTGACCGTGCACCGCGCGCGGGTGGTGGCCGGCGAGATCGCCGCGGGCCAGCCCGCCCACGCCGAGATCGACCACGCGCGGCGTGCCTCCATCCGCCGGGGCCACACCGCCACGCACATCCTGCACGCCTCCCTGAAGGAGGTCGTCGGCGACCACGCCGCCCAGGCCGGCTCGGCCATCGACGCGGGGCGCTTCCGCTTCGACTTCCCGCACTTCTCCGCGGTGGAGCGCGAGCAGCTCGCGGCCGTCGAGGCGCTGGTGAACGACCGCATCGCCGCGGGCCCCGAGGTGCGGACCACGGAGACGACGCTCGACCGGGCGCGCGAGATGGGCGCCACGGCGCTGTTCGGCGAGAAGTACGGCGAGCGCGTGCGCGTGGTCGAGATCGGCGAGTACTCCCGCGAGCTGTGCGGCGGCACGCACGTGGGCCACGCCACGGAGGTCGGCCTGTTCACCATCGTGTCGGAGGGGTCGATCGCGGCGAACCTGCGGCGCATCGAGGCGATCACCGGGCCGGAGGCGTTCGCGTACCTGTCCAAGGAGCGCCTCGTCGCCGAGCAGGTCGCGCGCCTGCTCAAGGTCTCCGGGGACGAGGTGGCCGAACGCGTCGGCGACCTGCTGGAGCGCCTGCGCGCGGCGGAGAAGGAGATCGCCCGGCTGCGCCAGGAGGCGCTCATGGGCCGCGCCGCCGCGCTGCTGGGCGGTGCCGAGGACGTCGACGGCGCGCGGCTGATCGCCGCGGAGGTGCCCGGCGCGGACCGCGACGGCCTGAAGGCGCTGGCGAGCGACCTCGCCAACCGGGCCGGGACCGGCGTGGTCGTGCTGGGCGCCCGCACCGACGACGGCAGCGCCCTGCTGTTCGCCGCGGTCTCGGGGGACTTGGACGCCGAGGGCGTCGGCGCGCGCGACGTGCTGCAGCCCGGCGCCAAGGCGGTCGGCGGCGGCGCCGGCGGCAAGGGCGCGACCGCGCAGGCGGGCGGCAAGGACGGCGGCAAGCTGGCCGACGCGCTGGAGGCGTCCCGCGTGGCGGCGCGCGAGGCCATCCGCGCGGCGCGGGCCTGACGCGGAGGGCGGCGTGCGCGTGCTGGGCATCGACGCGGGCGAGGTGCGCATCGGCGTGGCCCTCAGCGACCCCGACGGCGTGATCGCCTCGCCGCTGGCCACCGTGCCGGCCGGCGGCGACGCCGCCGAGCGGCTGGCGGGCCTGGCGCGCGAGCACGGCTGCGCGCTGGCGGTGGTGGGCCTGCCCAAGGGCATGTCCGGGCGCGACACCGCCTCGACCCAGATGGCGCGGCGGCTGGCGAAGTCCCTGGGGGAGCTGGGCCTGGACGTGACGCTGTGGGACGAGCGCCTCAGCTCCGCGCAGGCCGAGCGCGTGCTGCTCGGGGCCGGTCGCCGGCGCGACCAGCGGCGGGCGGAGCGCGACCGCGTGGCCGCCGCGATCATCCTGCAGAGCTGGCTGGACGCCCACGGCGGCGCCGGCGGGGCCGCGGGCCCGTCCGGCACGGAGGAGCCATCATGACGAAGCTGTTGACCGCGGTGGTCGCCGCGGCGCTCCTGGCCGCCGCCGGGTTCACGTACCTGTCGGGCGGCACCGAGGGCGGTGAGCCGGTCGCGTTCACCGTGCCCGAGGGCGTGGGCGCGTCGGCGCTCGCGGACGACCTGGCGGAGGCCGGCGTGATCCGCTCGGCGCTGGCGTTCAAGCTGCGGGCCAGGCTGGACGACCGCGCCGCGGCCATCCTGGCCGGCGAGTACGAGCTGCGCACCGGGATGGGCGTCTCCGAGGTGCTGGACGCGCTGACCGCGGGCCCGGTCGAGCCGGACACGTTCCGGGTGCTCATCCGCGAGGGGCTGACCGTCAAGCAGACGCTGGAGGCCATCGCGGGCTCGGAGCACAGCCCGTTCACCGTGGAGGAGCTCGAGGCCGCCCTGGACGGCGTCGCGCTGCCGGACTGGGTGCCGCTGGAGGAGCTGCCGGGCGCCGCCGAGCCGTTCGAGGGGCTGCTGTTCCCCGACACCTACGACTTCCCGCTCGACATCGACCCGCAGTCGCTGCTGTCGCGCCTGGTGCTGCAGACGGAGCGCGTCATGGAGGGCATCCAGCCGCCGCCGAACCTGTCGCGCTACCAGGTGCTGGTGATGGCGTCGCTGGTCGAGCGCGAGGCGCGCCTGCGCGAGGAGCAGCCGCGCATCGCCGCGGTGATGCACAACCGCCTGGCCCGCGACATGGCGCTGCAGATCGACGCGACGGTGCTGTACGCGCTGGGGGAGCACAAGGACCGGGTGCTGTACTCGGACCTGGAGATCGACTCGCCCTGGAACACCTACCGCTCCAAGGGGCTGCCGCCGACCCCCATCTCCGGCGCCGGCCGCGCGGCGATCGAGGCGGCCGCCAAGCCGGCCCAGGAGGACTACCTGTACTACGTCGTGGTGGACCCGCAGACCGGGCGCCACGGCTTCTCGCGCACCCTGGAGGAGCACAACCGCCTGCGCCAGGAAGCCCGCTCGTGACCCGCGAGTGGGTGCCCCCGTTGCGGTATCACGCGGTGCCCGCACCCGTTCGAACGGGTGCGCGGGGATGAGGCGCGTGCGGCTGTTCGGCCACCCGGTCGCGCACAGCGTGTCCCCGGCGATCCACAACGCCGCGTTCGCCGCGCTGGGCATCGAGGCGGTCTACGAGGCGCTCGACGTGGCGCCGGAGGCGCTGCCCGCGGCGGTGGCCGAGCTGCGGGCGACGCCCCTGCTCGGGGCGAACTGCACCATTCCCCACAAGCTGGCCGTGCTCGACCTGGT
This sequence comes from Egibacteraceae bacterium, assembly GCA_035553555.1. Taxonomy (GTDB): domain Bacteria; phylum Actinomycetota; class Nitriliruptoria; order Euzebyales; family Egibacteraceae; genus DATMKC01. The sequence goes on from DATMKC010000212.1 coordinate 4,607, forward strand.
GGACGAGCGCACCGAGGAGACGCGGCTGATCGGCGCGGCGAACACGCTGTTCTGGCGCGATGGCGCGCTGGCCGCCGACAACACCGACGCGCGCGGCCTGGAGCAGGCGATCCGGGCGGTGTGGACGCCGGAGCCGGGCGGCAAGGCGGTCCTGCTGGGCTCCGGCGGCGCCGCCCGCGCGGCCGCCGTGGCGCTGGCGCGCCTGGGCCTGGCCGTGGCCGTGGTGGCCCGGCGCCCCGTGCCCGCCGAGTCGGTGGCGGCCACGGCCGCCGAGGCCGGCGCGGAGGGGGTCGGCCTGCCGCTGGAGCACGCGCGGGCGGCCCTGGACGACGCCGTGCTCGTGGTCAACGCCACGCCGCTCGGGCTGCACGGCGAGCCGCTGCCGGAGCCGTTCATGCGCCTGCGCCCCGAACAGTTCGCCCTGGACCTGGTGTACGGCGGCGGCGACACGCCGTTCCTGGCGGCGGCGCGCGCCGCCGGCTGCCCCACCGAGGACGGCCTGGGCATGCTGGTGGGCCAGGCGGCGCTGTCGTTCGAGCGCTGGACCGGCCGGCAGGCGCCGCTGGACGTGATGCGGCAGGCCGCCGAGGCCGCGCTCGGCCGGTAGCCCGGCCGCAGCAAATCCGCATGAACCGGACACTCAAGTCCGAGACTGCTTCTGGTCGACATAGCTGGAGACCGATTTCTGGCCAGGAGCAGGTCAACTGTGCTGACACCACCGGGCGGGCGGCCTCGCAGGCGCCTGCATGACGACAGCGGCCTCGGGCTCGTCGAGGTCCTCGTCGCCATGGTCGTCATCGCGGTGGTGTTCTCCGGGCTCGCGCAGCTCTTGGTGAGCTCGTTCCGCAGCGTCGCGGTGTCCGAGGAGCGCCTGCGCGCCACCCAGATCGCCTCGGAGGCGATCGAGGAGCTGCAGGCGCTGGAGTGGGACCGCATCGGGTTCTACAGCTCCCAGAACCCGCCTACGCCCGTGGTCGACGGGCACTCCAACTGGACGGTCGTCAACCTGGGCACGACCCTGCCGACGACGAGATCTGCGTCAAGACGTCCACTCGCCGCACCTTCAACACCTTGGTCTTCCAGGTGGAGGTGCAGGGCTACCTCGCCTCGGACACCTCCGCGCTCGCCAACGGTGTCGGCGCCTGGACGGGCCTCAC
>DATMKC010000213.1:0-5871 GCA_035553555.1 Egibacteraceae bacterium
CAGCTCGTAGACCATCTCCTCGTCCAGCTCGCCGACGCGCCGCCCGGCCCCCTCCCCCGCCAGGAACACCCCGTAGAGGCCGCGGTCCGGGATGGTGCCGCCGGAGGTCACCGCCAGGCGCTGGGCGCCGGGCCTGCCGGAGAGGCGGTCCTCGACGCGGTCCCACACCAGCCGCGGGCGCAGCTCGGCGAACTCGTCGGACGGGTAGCGGCCGCTGAGCAGGTCGAGCACGCCGTCGAGCTGCTCCCGCGACAGCTCCGCGAACGGCGCGGCGCGCCGCACGATGTCGTGCACGTCCGCCACGCGCACGTCCTGGATGCTCGCCATGGCCACGATCTGCTGCGCCAGCACGTCCAGCGGGTTGCGGGGATAGCGCGTCTGCTCGATCTGGCCGTCGAGCATGCGCCGCACCACGACCGCGCACTCGATCAGGTCGCCCCGGTACTTGGGGAACACCACCCCGCGGCTCGGCTCGCCCACCTGATGCCCGGCGCGGCCGATGCGCTGCAGGCCGCGGGAGACCGCGCCCGGCGACTCCACCTGGATCACCAGGTCCACCGCACCCATGTCGATGCCGAGCTCCAGCGACGACGTCGCGACCACGCACGGCAGGCGCCCCGCCTTCAGCTCGCCTTCGATCTGCAGGCGCTGCTCCCGCGACACCGAGCCGTGGTGGGCGCGCGCGATCGGCGTGAACGGCTGGTCCGGGTCCGCCTCCTGCTCGGCGAGCTCGTTCAGGCGCGCGGTGAGGCGCTCGGCCAGCCGGCGGGAGTTGGCGAACACGATCGTGGAGCGATGCGCGCGCACCAGCTCCAGGATGCGCGGGTGGATCGCCGGCCAGATGGAGTTGCGCTCCGCCGGCCCGGCGGCGGGCCCGGACGCGGGCAGCTCGGCCGCCTCGCCCAGGCGGGACATGTCCTCCACCGGCACGACGATCTCGACGTCGAGGCGCTTGTCGGAGGGCGGCGCGACGATGCGCACCGGCCGCGGCGTCCACGCGGCGTCGCCGTCCCCAGAACTGTCTCCTGGCGGCTCGCCGCCGCCGAGCCAGCGGGCGATCTCCTCCAGGGGCCGCTGCGTGGCGGACAGGCCGACACGGCGCAGCGGCGGCGCGCCGGCGTCCGCCGCCGAGCGCAGCGCCTCCAGCCGTTCCAGCGTCAGCGCCAGGTGGGCGCCGCGCTTGGTGCCGGCGACCGCGTGCACCTCGTCGACGATCACGGTGTCGATGGCCGCCAGGCCGGAGCGCGCCGCCGAGGTCAGCAGCAGGTACAGCGACTCGGGGGTGGTGATGAGGATGTCCGGCGGGTGCTTGGCCTGCCGCCGCCGCTCGTCCGGCGGCGTGTCGCCGGTGCGCATGCCGACCCGGATCGCCCCCACGTCGACGCCCAGCCGCTGCGCCGCGTGGCGGATCCCGACCAGCGGCGCGGTGAGGTTGCGCTCGATGTCGTGGGCCAGCGCCTTCAGCGGCGACACGTACAGCACCCGCACTCCCGCGGCTTGCGGCTGCGGCGTGGTCAGCAGGCGGTCGATGGCGGTGAGGAACGCCGCCAGCGTCTTGCCGGAGCCGGTCGGCGCGGACACGAGCACGCTGCCACCATCGTGAATTGCCCGCCAGGTTTCTGCTTGGACCGGCGTCGGCTGGGGAAAGCTTGCGCGGAACCATGCGCGGGTGGCCGGAGAGAACGCCTCGAGGGGATCCGCGCTCCGTGACGATCGGGCAGGCGGCATGGATCCCAGGATAGGGCGCGGGCGTGACAGCGCGCCGCGAGAAGTCAGCCGATACTCAGATCGGCGCTCAGATCGGCTCGCCGGCGCGCGGCGTGCGCTGCCGGCCGACGTCCAGCCCCATCTCCAGCAGTTCGGTGGCCAGCTCGGACAGGTGCCAGGCCGCGTCGTGGGCGCCGGCCTGGGCGGCCTCGCCGGACAGGACCATGAGCTGATCGCCCAGCCGCTGCAGCTCTTCGGCGGCGAGTCCGCGGTAGTAGGCGTCGAGGTTCACCACGGCGTCGTTCCCGTTCGATCAGCCCCCCAACCCACTGCCCGGCGGCAACGCTGAGCTAGGCTCGCCAGCCGGGGCCCGCCGCACCCGGTGCGCAGACGACTCGACGCGAGAAGGAATGAGGAGACAGGTGAACCGCGAAACCGTCATGGTCCGGATCCCGCCGACACCCGAGCACCTGGCCCTGCTGCGCACGGCGGTGGCCGGCTTCGCCGCGCGCGACCACTTCACCCTCGACCAGGTGGACGACCTGCGCCTGGCCGTGGAGGAGGGCGCCGTGCAGCTCCTCAAGCACGTGACCGGTGAGGGCCTCACGCTGACGGTCAGCCGCACCGAGCCCGGGATCGAGGTCCGGCTGTCGGCCGACGTGGCCGGGGACGACCCGGTGATCGACGAGGAGTCCTTCTCCTGGGTGATCCTGCGCGCGCTGGCCGACGACGTCGCCATCGAGATGCAGCAGGGCCACGCCGCCATCGTGCTCGCCAAGCACCGGCTCGCGACCGCCCCCCAGCTCGACCAGGACGACCAGGACGACGCATGACCTCGCAGTACAGCCGGGACGACACCCGGCATCTGTTCGAAGAGCTGCGCCGCACCGGTGATCCGACGCTGCGCGAGGAGCTCGCCAAGCTGCACCTGCCGCTGGTGGAGTACCTGGCCAAGCGCTTCAAGGACCGCGGCGAGCCGCTCGACGACCTCGTCCAGGTCGGCTCCGTCGGCCTGCTCAAGGCGATCGACCGCTTCGACCTGGAGCGCGGCGTGGAGTTCTCCACCTACGCCACCCCCACGATCGTCGGCGAGCTCAAGCGCTACTTCCGCGACAAGGGCTGGGCGGTGCGCGTCCCGCGCCGCCTCCAGGAGCTGTCGCTGCGGCTCAACAAGGTGGTCGCGCAGCTCACCCAGGACCTGGGCCGCTCCCCCACCGTGCCGGAGATCGCCAAGTTCGCCGGGCTGACCGAGGACGAGGTGCTCGAGGCGCTGGAGTCCGGGCAGGCCTACTCCACCACGTCGCTGGACGCGCCCTCGGGCGAGGACGACGACGCGCCCCTGCGGCTGGACCGCATCGGCGAGGAAGACCTGCGCATCGACAACCTGGAGTACTTCGCGTCGCTGGCCCCGCTGATCGAGAAGCTGCCCGAGCGCGAGAAGACCATCCTGTACCTGCGCTTCTTCAAGGGCATGACGCAGTCGACCATCGCGGAGCGCGTCGGCATCAGCCAGATGCACGTCTCGCGCCTGCTCACGCGCATCCTGGAGTTCCTGCGCGAGGGCATGGAGGGCGACTCCGAGTACTGAGGCCGGCCGGACGGCGCCGGATGGACCGGCGCCAACCCCGCCCGGCTTCGGGGGCCCGGTAGGATTCCGGCCCTATGCGCGCGCTGCTGGTCCACAACCCCAACGCCACCACCACGACGCCTGCCGTCACCGACGTGATCGCCAAGGCGCTGTCGGCCCAGCTCAAGCTGGACGTGGAGGCGACCAAGCGCCGCAACCACGCCTCCTACCTGGCCGCCGGCGCGGTCCACGAGGGCTACGAGGTGGTCATCGCCCTGGGTGGCGATGGCACCGCGAACGAGGTGCTGCAGGGCATCGCGGGCACGGACGTGAAGCTGGCGGTGATCCCCGGCGGGTCCACGAACGTGCTCGCACGCAGCCTCGGCCTGCCCAACGACCCCGTGGAGGCCACGTCCGCGGTGCTGCGCAAGCTCGCCGACCACGACGAGCGCCGGATCGGCCTGGGCAAGGCCAACGGCCGCTGGTTCGCGTTCAACGCCGGGTTCGGCTTCGACGCGGAAGTCGTGCGCTTCGTGGAGCAGCGCCACCGCATGAAGCGCACGGTGCGGCAGGCGACGTTCGTGTACTGCGGCATGCTCGCCCTGGCCTCGGGCTTCGGCCGGCGGCCGGTGGAGGTCACGGTCACGCCCGACGACGGCGAGACGGTGGACGGCCTGCGCTCCGCGGTGTGCTGCAACGCCGACCCGTTCACCTACCTGGGCCGCTGGCCCGCCCGGCTGTGCCCCGAGGCCGACTTCGACAAGGGCCTGGACGCCACCGGCCTGAGCAAGGTGACCTTCCTGCCGCTGCTGCACCTGGCGCAGACGGCGCTCACGTCGCCCAACGTGCACCACCGCAAGATCGCGCGGCTGTGGCACGACCGGCCGGGCTTCACGTTCACCAGCTCCGAGCCGCTGCCGCTGCAACTGGACGGCGACTACGTCGGGCGCACGTCCCGCGTGCGGCTGGAGTCGGTGCCCGGCGCGGTCACCGTGGTCGCCTGACGCGTCACAGCGCGGCGGCCAGGAGCGCCGGCTCGTTCGTGCACAGCGCGTCCACCCCGGCCTCGGCCAGCCGCCGGGCCTGCGCGGGCTCGTCCACGGTCCAGACCATCACCGCCAGGCCGCGCGCGTGCGCGGCGGCCACGGCGGCGGGCGTCAGGTCCGGCGCGGTCACGTGCGGGAACACCGCGTCGACGCCGAACTCCACGGCCAGCTCCACGCCGCTGGACAGCTCCAGCACCGGCACGGTGAGCAGCCCCAGCGGCAGGTCCGCGCGCTCCTGGCGCAGCGCGCCCAGCGCGAGCGGGTTGAACGAGCTGGCCACCAGCGGGCGGCCGCCGCCGTGGGCCGCCACCACCCGGGCGACCAGGCTCGCCAGGCGCTGTTCCTCGTCGTAGTCCGGCTCCCCGGGAAGGTTCTTGAGCTCCACGTCCGCACCCACCCCGGCGGGCAGGTCCGCGAAGACGTCCTCCAGCCCCACCACGCCGTGTGGCCGCAGCTCGTCCAGCCGCCGCTCGACGACGGCGACGCCGTCCACCGTGGCCGGGTCGTGGATCACCGCGATGCGGTCGTCGGCGGTCCGGCGCGCGTCCAGTTCCACCCAGGACGCCCCCGCCGCCACTGCGGCGCGGAACGACGCGAGGCTGTTCTCCGGCGCCATGCGGGGGGCGCCGCGGTGCCCGACGATGGCCGGCGGCCGGGGCGAGAAGGTGAACATGGCCGCAGTGTAGGCAGCGCCGGCGTGCCCCGGCGCCCGGCAAGACGCCGCATTCGCCGGGCTTGTCCGCATTCCTGCCAGGCCCGGGAAAAATTCCGCAAGATTTTGCAAGCAACCCCTTTACGGGGGACCCCCGCCCGATTACAGTGAGCCACGAAGTGACGCGGACCGGCTTGTGATTCGGTTCACAAAGGGTCCGGCCGCGAGCATCGTGCACCACCCCGCACCGAAACCGGCGCTCGGCAATCCCCCGAGTCCACCCCGAGCCGCACGGCCTGTCCGCGCTGCCCCCGGGCGCGAACACCGCACGTGCGAGCCGGCCGACGGCGAGGCTCGAAGGTCGAGACAGAAAGCGAGCAACGAACATGGACTGGCGTCAGAAGGCCGCCTGCCTGGACGAGGACCCTGAGCTGTTCTTCCCCGTGGGGACGACCGGGCCGGCCCTCGAGCAGGTCGAGCGCGCGAAGGCTGTGTGCGCACGCTGCGAGGTCGTCCAGGACTGCCTGGAATGGGCCCTGGACAGCAACCAGGACGCGGGCGTGTGGGGCGGCATGAGCGAGGACGAGCGCCGCACGCTGCGGCGCAGCCGTCAGCGCCGCCGCCGCATGGCCAGCTAGCTCACCACACCCCCCGGATACCCGATGCCGGGCTTCCGCCTCACGGCGGAGCCCGGCATCGCGCGTTCGGCGGGGCAATTCTGCGATCATGCGTCGCCGTGACCGACTACGAGCCGTACGTCAGTGACCCCGCCGAGGCGCCGCCGCGCGAGCGCCTGGCGCGCATGCGCCCCACGCTGGCGTGGCTGGCCGGGATCGTGCTGATCCTGGCGCTCGCGTTCACCTGGGTGCAGGGCGCCGGCTCGGAGGACCCGTCCCTGA
>DATMKC010000214.1:0-2867 GCA_035553555.1 Egibacteraceae bacterium
CGGCTGGGACGGCGCCGCACGCGCCGTCCTGGTCGTCGCCGACACGCTCAAGCCGACCTCCGCGGAGGCCGTGACCGGCCTGCGTGCGCTGGGCCTGCGCCCCGTGCTGCTCACCGGCGACAACGAGCGCGCGGCGCGCGCGATCGCGGCGCAGCTCGGGATCCAGGAGGTGATCGCCGAGGTCCTGCCGCAGGAAAAGGTGGACGTCGTCCGCCGGCTCCAAGCGGACGGTCGCGTGGTCGCGATGGTCGGTGACGGCGTCAACGACGCGGCGGCGCTGGCCCAGGCGGACCTGGGCCTGGCGATGGGCACCGGCACCGACGTGGCGATCGAGGCCAGCGACCTGACCCTGGCCCGCGGCGACCTGCGCGCCGCGGTGGACGCGATCCGCCTCGCGCGCAGGACGCTGGGCACCATCAAGGGCAACCTGTTCTGGGCGTTCGCCTACAACGTGGCCGCCCTGCCGCTGGCCGCCGCGGGCATGCTCAACCCGGTGATCGCGGGCGCCGCGATGGCGTTCTCCAGCTTCTTCGTGGTCACCAACAGCCTGCGCCTGCGCGGCTTCCGCTCCGTCGCCGGCGCCTAACCCCCGCCCCGCCTGACGCTGCGGAGTCGATTGTGTCCGATAGTGGCCACAATCGACTCCGCAAGCAGCGTGGGTGAGTGGGTACGGTGGGCGGCATGCGTTTCCCGGCACGCCTGCCCGCCCCGCTGCTCGCCTTGACGCTGTCCGCCGCCGCCTGCGGCGGCGGCGAGGAACCCCGCAGCGACGCCATCGAGGAGGCCGCCTCCGCGCCCGCGCCCTCGGAGTGGTTCACGCCGGCCGAGCCGAGCCACGCGGACGGGGACGAGCGCCCCAACCCGGAGGCGACCGAGCGGGAGCGCGACCCCGCCTCCTCTCCCCCGCCGGCGTGGCTCGGCACGCGGCCGCTGGAGCGCACCTCGTCCGGCTACGGCGCGGCCCAGCCGACGCCGCCGGAGCTGGTGGACCGCCGGCTGTGGACCGAGGACATCCTGCCGCCCCCGCCGGACGAGCGGTTCACCTCCCAGGTCGTCCCCGTGCCGCCCGACATCGCCGAGCGCACCACGTGGAAGCCGGAGTGCCCCGTGCCGCTGGAGGACCTGCGCTACGTCACCGTGGCGTTCTGGGGCTTCGACGGCCTGCCGCACACCGGCGAGATGATGCTCCACGAGCGCGTGGCCGACGACGTGGTGGGCGTGTTCGCCAAGCTGCACGCGGCGCGCTTCCCGCTGGAATACCTGCTGCTCACCGACGACGTGCACAACACCCAGCCCCCCACCGGCGACGGCAACGTCTCGAGCACGTTCAACTGCCGGCCGTCGCGCGGCTCGTCCAGCTGGTCGGAGCACGCCAAGGGCCTGGCGGTGGACATCAACCCGTTCCACAACCCGTACGTGCGCGGCGACGTGGTGCTGCCGGAGCTCGCGACCGCCTACGTCGACCGGGCCAACCATCGGCCCGGCATGATCCAGCCCGGCGACGTGGTGACGCGGGCGTTCGCCGAGATCGGCTGGGGCTGGGGCGGCAACTGGCGCTCCTCCAAGGACACCATGCACTTCAGCGCCAGCGGCAACTGACGCTCCGGGTCAGGCGTGCCGCTGGCGCGGCTTGCGCGCGGCGGCCCGGCGAGGCTCCGGCGCCCGCCCGCGCTCGGCCGGCGGCCGCGTCAACAGCGGCAGCGCCATCGACAGCAGCGCCAGCACGGCGATGACCGTGAACGGCGTGCTGAACCCGCCGGTGCGCTCGGCGATGGCGGCGATCGCCAGCGGTCCGGCCACGCCGCCGATGCTCCACGCCACGATCATCGCGCCGTAGATCGCGCCGGCGTGGCGCGTGCCGAAGTAGTCCGCGGCCGTGGCCGGCATGGTGCCGAACCCGCCGCCGTAGGCCAGGTAGACCAGCGCCGCCAGCACACCGAACAGCAGGATGCTCCCGGTGCGCGCCAGCAGGAAGAACGCCACCGCCTGCACGCCCAGCATCGCCAGGAACACGCGCATGCGCCCGGCGTGGTCGGACAGCCACGCCCACAGCACCCGCCCGGCGCCGTTGAAGATCGCCAGGATGCCCACCAGCCCCGCCGCGGCCGCCGGCGTCGCCCCGGTGAGCGCCTGCGCCGCCGGGGAGGCCTGGGAGATCAGCGCGATGCCCGCCGTGGTGTTCAGCGCGAGGATCGCCGTCAGCAGCCACCACTGCCGGGTGCGCAGCGCCTCGCCGAGCGCGTACTGGCGGGCCTCGCCCAGCGCCCTCGCCTCGCCGCCCTGCCAGCCGGGCGGCGACCAGCCGGCCGGCGGGTCGCGGAACAGCGCGCCGCCGAGCAGCGTCGCGACCAGGTAGCCGGCGCCCAGGGCCAGGAACGTCTGCGTGACGTCGGCGGGGTCGATGAGCGCCTCGGCGATCGGCGCGGTCACCAGCGCGCCGGCGCCGAAGCCGCCGACCGCGATCCCCGTGATGAGGCCGCGCTTGTCCGGGAACCACTTCACCAGCATCGCGATCGGCACGATGTAGCCCAGGCCCAGGCCGATGCCGGCCATGACGCCGTAGGTCGCGACCAGCAGCCACAGCTCGCCCGGCTGGTCGGCCAGCGAGGCCAGCATCACGCCCGCCGCGTACAGCAGGCCGCCGGCCAGCACCACGGGGCGCGGGCCCACGCGGTCCTGGATGCGCCCGCCCGCGAACGTGCCGATGAACAGCACGCCGATCACCACAACGAACGGCAGCGACGCCTGGCTCTTGGTCCAGCCCATCTGCGCTTCCAGCGGCCGCGCGAACACGCTCCATGCGTACACGGCGCCGAGCGCGAGCTGCACCAGGACGGCGCCGGCGGCGACGAGCCAGCGGCTGGCGG
>DATMKC010000215.1:0-5138 GCA_035553555.1 Egibacteraceae bacterium
GCGCCGACCTCACCCTCCAGTGCCAGGCCGGTGCGGCCGGAGCGCGCCACGACGGCGGCGCGCCCGGCGGCCACCCGGGCGCCGCCGAGGGACAGGCCCGCCCCCCACACGGCCCGCTGCGTCAGGATCGAGCCCGCCGCCAGCACCACGACGTCGCGCACGCCGGCGAGGTCGCGGCGCACGTCCGGCGGCACGTCGGCCGGCAGCGCGGGCGCGATCCCCCCGCCCGCCGCCCGCGGGGCCGCGACGGCGAAGGGCTCCATCGCGTCGGCCGCCACGCGCAGCGCCGGCTCCCGCGGCAGCGTGCCCGGCAGGGCGCGGCGCAGGGTGGCGGCGCCGCGCAGCGCCAGCGCCGCCATGGCGCCGGCGATGGCCGGGGCGTGCAGCGCCAGGCCGACCGGGTCGTGCAGGCCGAACAGCCGCGCGCTGCCGCGCAGCGCCAGTCCCCCGTCGCCGTCGTCCAGCAGCAGCGCGCACGGCGGCCTGCCGCGCAGCGCCTCGGGCGCCCCAGCGGCAAGCATGGGAGCGAGCATCCACACCCCGGCGCCGTCCCACCAGGCCGGTGACGCCAGAGCCAGCAGGCGGGCGGAGGCCCCCGCGCCGTCCCAGCACAGCAGCACGCCGTGGGAGGCTTCGCGCAGCCGGGTATCGAGGTCGGTCATGGACGCGAATGGTGCCCGCTTCCACCCACAAGGTTCAATGCGCTCCCATCCCCTTGCGAAAGGACGACGATGTTCGTCGCGATCAACGTGCTCAACGTGCCACCGCAGATGCGCGAGACCCTGGAGCAGCGCTTCGCCGCGCGCGCCGGCGAGGTGGACAAGATGGAGGGCTTCCAGGCCTTCGAGCTGCTGCGCCCGGTCGAGGGCCAGGACAACTACCTGGTCTACACGCGCTGGGACACCAAGGAGCACTTCCAGGCGTGGCTGGACTCCCAGGCGTTCTCCCAGGGCCACGCCGCGCACGCCTCGGGCGGGCCGGCCGCCAGCGGCTCGCAGGTGTGGACCTTCGAGGTGGCCGAGCACAAGGAGCGCTGAGCGCCCCGTGGACCTCTACGAGGGACTGCTCACGCGGCGCAGCGTCGGCAAGGTCACCGAGCCAGGCCCGGACGACGCCGAGCTGCGCAGGCTGCTCGCCGCGGCCGCCGCGGCGCCCGACCACGGCCTGCACCGGCCCTGGCGCTTCGTGGTGCTGCGCGGCGCCGCCCGGGAGTCCCTGGGCGAGGCGTTCGCCGACGCCCTGCGCGCCCGCCGCCCGGACTGCGACGAGGCGGCGCTGGCGGCCGACCGGGCCAAGCCGCTGCGCGCGCCGGTGCTCGTCGCCGTGATCAGCGCGCCGGTGCCCTCGCCCAAGGCCCCCGAGTGGGAGCAGCTCGCCTCGGCCGCCGCGGCGGCGCAGAACCTGCTGCTCGCCGCCCACGCCGGCGGCTGGGGCGCGATGTGGCGCACCGGCTGGTTCGTGGACGCGCCCGAGGTTCGCGCCGAGCTGGGGCTGGCCGAAAGCGAGCGTTGCGTCGGCCTGGTGTACCTGGGCACCCCCGCGGCGGCGCCGCCGCCCCGGCCGGCGGTCGACGTCGACGCGCTCACGTCGTGGAGGGACTCGTGACCTGGGTGCTGCGGACCGCGCTGACCATGGAGCAGCTCGAGGCCCACCTGCCCGCCCTGGAGGCGGCGGGCCTGCTCGGCATGGACGAGCAGGCCGGCGTCACCAGCGCCTACTTCCCCGAGCGGGCGGAGCTCGGCGTGGCGGGGACCTGGGAGCCGCTGCCCGAGCGGGACTGGAACGCCGAGGCGCGCCGCCGGCTCACCGCCGTGCGCGTGGGCGGCCTGGTGGTGACGCCGCCGTGGCTGCCCCAGACGCCGCCGGACGCCGTGGCCGTGGTGGTCGACCCCGCTCAGGCCTTCGGCACCGGCCACCACGAGACCACCACGGCGTGCCTGGCGGCGCTGCAGGAGGTGGAGCTCGCCGGCCGCACCGTGCTGGACGTGGGCACCGGCAGCGGCGTCCTGGCGATCGCCGCCGCGCTGCTGGGCGCCGGGCCCGTGCTGGCCGTGGACAACGACCCGCTGGCGGTGGAGGCCGCGCGCCACAACGCGGCGCGCAACAGCGTGGCGATCGAGGCGCGCCTGGCGACCCCCGATGAGGTCGACGGTGTCTACGACGTCGTCCTGGCCAACCTGGACACCGCGACGATCGGCGCGGTGGCGGGCGACCTGGCGGCGCGGCTGGCGCCCGGCGGCTGCCTGATCGCCTCCGGCGTGAGCGTGGAGCGCCTGGACGACGGCGTCGCGGCGCTGGAGGCGGCGGGCCTGGTGGTGTGGGCGCGGCCGGGGGCCGAGTGGGTCCTGCTCAGCGCCCGCCACGCGTCCTGAGGCCCGGGGAGCATCAGCCGGGCGGGGCCGCCGCGCCCCGCCCGGCGATGCGTCGAGGTTGTGCGGGGCACTGTGACCGATGCGCGTGCCGCCGCGGTGCGATCACGACGAGTCTTTTCGCTTCCCGGCGGACCGGTGGCCCCCACCCGCACACGCTGCGGGGAAACCAGAGAGGCGGAGCCGCCCGCCGGCTCCGCCTCTCCGTACCGCCCCCGGTATGGTGTATTCGCTGGCACCCCGTTTTGTCCCTGCCTTTCCGTTCACCTTTTGCAAATTCTGGCTTCTGCCCGGTTTGCCCCTCTGTCTGCGAGCCGAGATGCCCCGCCGCCCCATGCATTCCACGCATGCCCGCGCGCGCGAACCGCGCGTTGAGACCGTCCGCTTGCACGGTCTGGCGCATGGCGGCGAAGCCGTGGGCCGCCTGGAGGACGGCAAGGCGGTGTTCGTCCCGTTCGCGATCCCGGGCGAGCTGGCCACGGTGCGCGTCACCGACGAGCGCGCCCGCTGGGCGCGCGCGGAGCTGGTCGAGGTGCTGGAGCCGTCCCCGGACCGGGTGGAGCCGGCCTGCCCCCTGTTCGGCCGCTGCGGCGGCTGCGCCCTGCAGCACATCGCCGGCCCCCGCCGCCGCGGGCTGCTGCGCCAGGTGCTGGTGGACCAGCTCCAGCGCATCGGCGGGCTGGACGACCCGCCGGTCGCGGAGGTGCGGGACGCGGGCGAGTGGGCCTACCGCACCAGCGCGCGCTTCGCGATCGCCCGTGACGGCGCGCTGGGGTTCCGTGCCGCGGGCAGCCACGACATCGTCGCGGTGGAGCACTGCCCGCTGCTGCACCCCGCCGCCCAGGCGGTGCGCAGCGAGGTCGGGCCGCGCTACGAGCGCCCGGGGCCGGAGGTCGAGGAGGTCATGGTCCGCGCCGCCGCCCGCGGTGACGGCGCCACCTTGGTGACCCTGCCGGGCGCCTCCGGCGCCACCATCACCGAACGGGTGGGCGGACTGGAGTTCCGCGTGTCGCCGGGCAGCTTCTTCCAGCAGAACACCGTCGGCGCGGAGATCCTGCTGGCGCTGGTGCGCGAGGCCGCGGCGGCCGCGCCGGGGCGGGCGCCGCGGTGATGGCCCGGCTCGCCGGGCTGCGGCCGCGGGTGATCGTGTACGTCTCGTGCGACCCGGCCGCGCTGGCCCGCGACGCGCGCACCCTCGCGGAAGCCGGCTACACGCTGGAGGCCGCGACGCCGGTGGACCAGTTCGCCCAGACGGCGCACCTGGAAACCGTCGCCGTCTTTCGGCCCGCGGGGGCCTGAGACCGCCGGGCGCGCCTACACTCGGTCGGGATGCACACCATGCGGGCGCGGGCCTTTCTGCTCCTCGTGGCCGGCCTCCTGCTGGGGGGCGGCCTGTTCACGCTGACGTCCCAGGACGGTCAGGCCGCGCCGCCCGCGGTGGCCGCCGCCACCGCCTCGCCGCCGAGCACCACCGCCCCGGCCGCGCCGCCGACGCTGGCGCCGCCCCCGGCGCCCGAGCCCACCGCCGCACCGGCCGAGGTTGCGCCGCCGCCCCCACCGTCGCTGACCCAGCGGGTCGACGCGCTGCTGGCCGACCCGGCACTGGCCGGGGTGGCGTTCGGCATCGCGGTGCGCGACGAGGCCGGGCGCCCCGTGCTGGAGCGCGGCGGCGCCGCCGCCCTGCTGCCCGCGTCCACGGTGAAGCAGGCGACCGCCGCCGCGGCGCTCGGACGGCTGGGCGCCGGCTTCCGCTTCACCACGCGCGTGGTCGCGCCGGCCGGCCCCACACCCGACGGCACGCTCAACGGCGACCTCGTGCTGGTCGGCTCGGGCGACCCGGCGCTGGCCACGGAGACGTTCCGGGGGCAGGTCTCCCCGGAACGGCCCGCCACCCCGCTGGAAGCGCTGGCCGACCAGATCGCGGCCCGGGGGATCCGCCGGATCACCGGCGGCGTCCTGGGCGACCCCACGGTGTTCGCCCACCAGCCGCTGGCCAGCGGGTGGCGGCCGCGCTACCTGGAGGAGCTGGACGCCACCTACACCTCCGGCCTCACGGTCGACGCCGGGCGCAAGCTGTTCGTGGAGGGCGGCAAGCTGCGGGCCGTCGCCAGCCCCGACCCGGCCAGCGAGGCGGCCGCGGCGCTGCTGACGGCCCTGCGCAACCGCGGCGTGCAGGTCGACGGGGGTGTCGCGACGGTCACCGCGCCGACGCAGCACGGCCTCATCCTGGCCAGCGTGCAGAGCCCGCCGCTGGACGAGCTGCTGCGCTGGATGGTGCAGCGCAGCGACAACCACATCGCCGACGCGCTGTTCCGCACGCTGGGCGCCACGGCCGGCGACGCCACCTGGACGGGCGCCGAGGCCGCCACCCGCGCCGCGCTGGCGCCGCTGGGCCTGGACTGGACGGGCGTGCGCCTGGCCGACGGCAGCGGCCTGTCGCGCGACGACCGCATTCCGGCCGACTTCCTGGCGGCCCTGGACGCCGCCGTCATGCGCACGCCGTCGGCGGAGCGCTGGGCCAGCTGGCAGGCCGTCGCGGGCGAGAGCGGCACGCTGCGCAAGCGGCTGCGCGGCACGCTGGCCGAGCACCGGCTGCGCGGCAAGACCGGCTCGCTGGAGGACGTGCGGGCCCTGGCCGGGTCCGTCAGCGGGCCGGTCTTGCCGCGCAGCCGGTGCTCGGCCAGCGTGCCGCGCAGCCGCTTGCGCAGCGTGCCGCTCTCGCCCGCGACGGCCTGCCAGCTGGCCCAGCGCTCCGCCGACGGCGTGCGC
>DATMKC010000216.1:0-5011 GCA_035553555.1 Egibacteraceae bacterium
GCCGACGCTCGACGAAGTCGCCGCCACGTGCCCCGGGCTGCCCGCCCCGCGGCTGCACCGGAACCCGGACCGGGAGGGCGTCACGGGCATGGCGACGTGGCTGTGGGCGGACGGGCACGCGGCGCTGCGGTCCACGTCGGCCATCCGCGGCTACCCGGTGAGCTGCACCGCCGTGCCGGAGCGCTGGACCTGGTACAGCGGCGACGGCGCCAGCTACAGCCGTTCCGGCCCGGGTGCGCCGCCGCCGGACCATGCCGCCGAGCACACCTACCGGCGCAAGGGCGCCTACACCCAGCGGCTGGTGGTGCGCTGGCGCCTGGAGACCAGCCACGGCACGCGCGCCGCCAGCCGCCAGACGCGGCGCGGCTACCAGGTGGCGGAGATCCGCGGCGCGCTGGTGGAGTAGCCGGCGGCGGCGTCAACGGATCCGGTCGCGCGGAACAGGTCAGCGGCTAGGCTTGCGCCTCCATGAACGCCCTCGACATCGTGCTGCTCCTTGCGATCGCGTACTCGGCGCTGCGCGGCTTCCGCCAGGGGGCCGTCTCGCAGATCGCCGCGTTCGGCGGGGCGATGGTGGGCCTGGGCTTGGGCGCCGCCCTGGCGCCGCGCATCGCCGGCTCCATCGTGAGCGGCGGCCCCGGGTCCTCGCTGGCGCTGGGCACGCTGGGCCTGCTGATGCTGTTCGTCTTCATCGGCCAGGGCGTCGGCTTCGGCGTCGGGATGCGGCTGCGGGCGGCGGCCGCCCACATCGGCGCCGAGCCGGTGGACCGCACCGCCGGGGTCGTCGTCGGGCTGGCGGGCCTGATCGCGACCGTGTGGCTGCTCGGCGCGGCGCTGTCGCAGGGACCGTCGGTGGTCGTCGCCCAGCAGATCCGCGAGTCGCAGGTCGTGACCACGATCGACCAGGCGCTGCCGCCGGCGCCGGACATCTTCGCCCAGCTCGGCCGCTACCTGGACCAGCACGGGTTCCCGCAGGTGTTCAGCGGCCTGGGTGGCGGGACGACCGCGCCGCCGGTCGACCCGCCGAGCAGCGCGGCGGTCGCGGCCGCGCAGGCGGCCGGGCAGCCGAGCACCGTGCAGGTGCAGGCGACCGGGTGCGGCGGCATCTCGTCCGGCACCGGGTGGGTCACGCGCCCGGGGTTCGTGGTCAGCAACGCCCACGTCGTGGCGGGCGGCGAGCTGGTCACGGTGCGCGACGCCAGCGGCACGCACGACGCCGCGGTCATCCACTTCGACCCGGATCTCGACCTCGCCGTGCTGGCGGTGCCCACGCTCGGCGCGCCGCCCATCGGCTGGGCGTCCACGCCGGCCGACCGGGGCGTAGAGGGGGCGACGCTCGGCTTCCCGGGCGGCCAGCGCGAACTGGCGGTGAAACCCGCGACCGTCCGTGACAGGGGAGAGGCGCTCGGGCGCGACATCTACGGGCGCGGCCTGGCCTCCCGCGAGATCCTGACGCTGGCGGCCAACGTGCAGCAGGGCGACTCGGGCGGCCCGTTCGTGACGGCCGCCGGCGAGGTCGGCGGCGTGGTGTTCGCCGCCTCGCCGCACGAGCCCGGCGTCGGCTACGCGCTCACCGCGGAGCGGGTGCGTCCGGACGTCGACGCGGCGATCGGGCGCAACTCCTCGGTGCCGACCGGCGCCTGCCGATACTGACGCGCGCGCGTGTCCCCTATGCCCCCGGGGGGTATAGTGGCGCGGATGGGGACCGACGCGCGCACGCTCACCCGGCCCGAGGCCGTGGGCCGCGCCCGCGCGCTCAACCGGCTGACCATCGGGTGGAACGTCGTGGAGGCGTTCGTCGCCCTGGCCGCCGGCGTCGCCGCCGGCTCCATCAGCCTCATCGGCTTCGGCCTCGACTCGACCATCGAGGTGTCCGCGGCCCTGGTCCTGGCGTGGCGCCTGCGCCAGGAGCAGCGCACCGGCTGCACGCAGCCGTCCGACCGCCGCGCCACCCGGCTGATCGCCGTCAGCTTCCTGCTCCTGGCCGCCTACGTCGGCGCGCAGGCCGTGCGCGACCTCGCCGGCCGCGCCGACCCAGAGGCCAGCGCCGTCGGCATCGCGGTCACCGCGCTGTCGCTGGCCGTGATGCCGGTGCTGGCGCGGGCCAAGCGCCGCCTGGCGCCGGTCATGGGCTCGCGCGCCGTGGAGGCCGAGGCCGCGCAGACGAACATCTGCGCGATCCTGTCCGGTGTGGTGCTGGCCGGCCTCGCCGCGAACGCGCTGCTGGGCTGGTGGTGGGCGGACCCGTCCGCCGCCCTGGTGGTCGCGGGCATCGCGGCGTTCGAGGGGCGGCGCGCCTGGCGCGCCGACGCCCTCGCCGACACCTGCTGCGCCTAGCTACTCGCGGAGCATCTCGGCGACCTGGAACGCCAGCTCCAGCGACTGCTGGTTGTTCAGCCGGGGGTCGCAGGCCGTCTCGTAGCGGGTCTGCAGGTCCAGGTCGGCGATGTCCTGCGCGCCGCCCAGGCACTCGGTCACGTCCTCGCCGGTGAGCTCCATGTGCAGCCCGCCGGGCACCGTGCCCTCCTGCTGGTGCACCGCGAAGAACACGCGCACCTCCTGGAGCACGTCCTCGAAGCGGCGCGTCTTGTAGCCGGCCACGGAGATCGTGTTGCCGTGCATCGGGTCCACCGACCACACCACGTTCAGGCCGGCGTCGCGCACGCCGCGCACCAGCGGGGGCAGCGCCGACTCCACCTTGTCCACGCCCATGCGCGTGATGAACGTCAGCCGGCCCGGCACGTTGCCCGGATTGAGCCGATCGGCCAGCGCCACCGCGTCGTCGACGGTCGACGTCGGCCCCAGCTTCACGCCGATGGGGTTGTTGACGCCGGACAGGAAGTGCACGTGCGCGCCGTCGGGGTTCCGCGTGCGCTCGCCGATCCACAGCATGTGCGCCGACGTGTCGTACCACTCGCCCGTCAGCGAGTCCTGGCGCGTCAGCGCCTGCTCGTAGCCCAGCAGCAGCGCCTCGTGGGAGGTGTAGAAGTCCACCTCGTGGAAGCGCGGGTCGCTTTTGACGTCCACGCCGCAGGCGATGAGGAACTTGAGCGCCCGCTCCAGCTCGTCGGCGAGCTGCTCGTAGCGCTGGCCCTGCGCCGAGTTGGCCACGAACTCCTGGTTCCAGGCGTGCACGCGCTCCAGGTCCGCGAACCCGCCGCGCGTGAACGCGCGCAGCAGGTTGAGCGTCGCGGCGGACTGGTTGTAGACGCGCAGCAGCCGCGCGGGATCCGGCACGCGGGCCTCGGGGGTGAACGTGATGTCGTTCACCGCGTCGCCGCGGAAGCTCGGCAGTTCCACGCCGTCGATGGTCTCGGTGTTGGCCGAGCGCGGCTTGGCGAACTGCCCGGCGATGCGGCCGACCTTGACCACCGGCATCTGCGCGCCGTAGGTGAGCACCACCGCCATCTGCAGGATGACCTTGAGCTTGTCGCGGATGTTGTTGGCGTTGAACGCCGAGAACGTCTCCGCGCAGTCGCCGCCCTGGAGCAGAAACGCCTTGCCGGCCGCGACGTCGGCCAGCTTGGCGCGCAGGTCCCGCGCCTCGCCCGCAAACACGATGGGGGGATAGCCGGCCAGCGTGGACAAAACGTCCTTCACCTGGGCGTCGTCGGGCCATTCGGGCTGCTGGTCTGCCGGGTACGCCTGCCAAGAGTCGGGCGTCCACGGCCCCAATGCGGGGTTCGCGCTCATGCCTCACATGGTCACATTCGGGCGACCCGCGCGCAAAGGGTCTTTGGCGGCGCGCCTCCCGCGGGACGGCGGAAGCGATGTGTGCCACCATGACCGGCAGTCAGCCCACACCGGAGGTGCCGCAATCAGCACCGAGCAGGCCCTGCTGGACGCCGCCGAGCGCGTCCTGGTCGAACGCGGCCTCCAGGCCACCAAGGTGGAGGACATCACGTCCGAGGCCGGCGTCGCCAAGGGCACCTTCTACCTGTACTTCGCCACCAAGGAAGACGTCATCCGCGCCGTCCAGCGCCGCCACTTCCAGACCATGCTGGACAACGTCGCCGAGTCCGCGGCCCGCCTGCACGAGGCGGACTTCTGGGCCGTCGCGGACGCGCTGATCGACACGATGGTCGCCTACGACCTGGAGCACCGGCAGTGGTACCGCAAGGTCGTGCAGGGCTGGGCGCCCCCGCCGTCGGAGTTCGCCAACGAGCGCGCCGACATGCAGCACCTGGTCGCCACCGCCATCAAGCAGGGCATCGCCGACGGCCACTGCGCCGACGTGGACACCGACGTGACGTCGCTGCTGCTGTGCTCGGCCATCGAGGGCTCCCTGCACCAGATCTGCATGACCGAGGCCGATCCGGACGCGAGCCGCCTTGCCGCGGGGCTGAAGGACTTCGTCCGCCGCGTGCTGTCCCCCCGGCCCACCGACTAGGCTCTGCGCCGCCACAGCGTTCGTCGAGGAGGGCAGCATGCGCATCCAGGGCAAGGTCGCGGTCGTCACGGGGGGCGCTTCGGGCCTCGGCAGGGCGACCGCCGAGGGCCTGGTCCAGGCCGGCGCGTCCGTGGTGGTGTGCGACCTGCCGAGCTCGGACGGCGAGGCCGTCGCCAAGGAGCTCGGCGAGCGCGCACGCTTCGCCCCCACGGACGTCACCAGCGAGACCGACGTGCAGGCCGCGGTGGAACTCGCGGCCGAGACCTTCGGTGGGCTGCACATCGCCGTGAACTGCGCCGGGGTCGGCTGGGCGCAGCGCGTGCTCGGCAAGCAGGGCGCGCACTCCCTGGAGCTGTTCGCCAAGGTGGTGCAGGTCAACCTGATCGGCACGTTCAACGTGATCCGCCTGGCCGCCGAGCAGATGGTCAAGGCCGAGCCGGAGGACGGCGAGCGCGGCGTGATCGTCAACACCGCGTCCATCGCCGCCTACGACGGCCAGGTCGGCCAGGCCGCCTACAGCGCGTCCAAGGGCGGCGTCGTCGGCCTGACGCTGCCCGTGGCGCGCGACCTCGCGCAGGCGCTGATCCGGGTGGTGACGATCGCCCCCGGCACGTTCGACAC
>DATMKC010000217.1:0-8679 GCA_035553555.1 Egibacteraceae bacterium
GGCCTGGCGTTGCACGAACGTCCGGCTGTCGTTGTCGCCGGTCTTGTCGGACAGGGCGTCCAGCATCCCCCGCACCGTGGCCGCCCCGACGGGATCCAGGTGTGCGGTGAGCACGTCCATGCCGTCACGCACGGACCATTGGAGCTTGCGGTCCTGAAACGCGCGGCGTTCCCGCTCCGCCAACACATCCACACCGGTTTTGGCGACCGCGGTGTCGATCTCACGGGCCAACCTCGTCCGGTTCGTCGTCTGCCCCACCGTCGACGCGGTCCGGTCAATCGTGGCGAGCAGCACCTCGGCGTCGTCACGGCCGGCGACCTCGGCGGCCTTCTTGACGGCCACGGCGGCCTGGCCCAGGCCCATGCGGCCGTCGGCGAACGCCGCCGCCGTGTCCGGCAACTGCTTCAGCCCGGCCGCCAGTTCGGTGCGCGCCTTGGCCTCACCCGGTGTGAGGTGCAGCACGCGCGTCAGCAGGTCCTCGGTGGACGCGGCGGACTGGCCGCGGGCGGCGTGGCGCTGCTCGATCTCGACCACCACCGCGCACTTGTGCGACTCCGCGACCCTGCTCACAGCTTCCAGGCGCTGCACGGCCTGGGTCAACGCCACATCGGAGACCGCACCGCCCAGCGGCAGCGTCTTCGCGCGACGCAACGCGCGCTCGGCCACGTCCAGCAGACCGTGAAGGTCCGCGGTGGCCAGCGCCGCGTCGATCTCGACTCCCACACTCGAACACATGTTCGATAGATTATCACGAGGGCGCGACTCGTCAACCCACGAAATTGAATCTGTGGGAAAGCGCCTGAGCTGCCCAGCCATGGGCACGATGCGGGCACTGCAACTGCAACTCCAGCCGCTGCGCCCTGGCGAAATCCCCCGCCCCAGGCTCCCGCGAACGACGGTGGAAGGCGGGGTACGCTAGGATCACCCGCGGGTGTAGCTCAATGGTAGAGCCCCAGCCTTCCAAGCTGGTGGTGCCGGTTCGATCCCGGTCACCCGCTCCACACCCATCACGGCCTGCGTCCTGCCGCGGGTCGGCTCCGTTCCGCTCACCACGCGCCCACGCCGTCACGGCGTCGCGCATGTCGCGATCCCTGGGCGCGGCGATCACGGATGGGCCGGCCCAGCCATGGGACTTTCCACGCCCACCAACCTCGTGCTATACCCCTGGGGGGTTTCCCTGACGTCGCTCGGGGCGGAGGAGAGGACTGCGTCATGGTGGGCACGCGGACGGCATCGGCGACACGGCGATCACTGACTCGACGGGAGCACCTGCTGACCGTCGGCTTCGGCCTGTGGATGGTGGTGGGCCTGTTCCTCGACGGCTGGGCGCACGACAACAACCAGCCCGAGTCCTTCTTCACGCCGTGGCACGCGGTGCTGTACTCGGGCTTCGTGGCGGCGGGCGCCACCGCGCTGCTGATCGCCTGGAGGGACCGCCGTCCCGGGACCCCCTGGGCGCGCACGCTGCCCCGGGGCCACGGCCTCACGCTGGCCGGGCTCGCGCTGTTCGGCGCCGGCGGCGCCGGCGACCTGGTCTGGCACGAGCTGCTCGGCGTGGAGGTCGGCCTCGAGGCGCTGCTGTCCCCCACCCACCTGCTGCTGCTGGTCGGGGGCCTCCTGGCGCTCAGCGCCCCGTTCCGCGCCGCGTGGAGCGAGCCCGTCACGGATCCGGAGAGCCTGCGCTCGTTCGCGCCGACTGTGCTGACCCTGGCCTTTCTCACCGCGGTGTTCGCGTTCTTCATGCTGTACTTCTCGCCGTTCGCCAACGACGCGGCGGGCACCGCGTTCGAGCGCGTGCACGGCGCGTCGCACACGCACCCCAGCAGCGACCTCGGCGAGCTCCAGCAGCTGCTCGGCGTCGCGTCCATCCTCATGACCACCGTGCTGCTGGTGGTCCCCGCGCACCTGCTCCTGCGCCGCTGGGAGCCGCCCGCCGGCACGTTCACGCTGTTCTTCGGCGTGGTGGTGACGCTGCTGCAGGCCAGCGGCGAGTACGCCCAGCCGAGCATGCTGCTGCTGGGCCCGCTCGCCGGTGCGGCGACGGACCGCCTGCTGCGCCGCACGGCGCCGGTCGTGGGCGTCGCGGGCGGCCTCATGCTGCTGTGGCTCGGCTACTTTGCGCTGTACGCGCTGGAGGAGGGCGCGGTGGCGTGGACGGCCGAGTTGTGGACCGGCACGACCGTGATGGCGGGGCTGCTGACTGCGGGCCTGGCCCTGCCGGCGCTGCGGGCGCCGGTACCACCCGGGACCGACGGGCCGTAGGGCGAGCGCCAAGGGCGACGCTCCGAACGCCTCCCGGTCAGGCGGGGTGCAGCGAGCCCTGGTGCGCGTCGGGGAGGCGGAGCCGTCCGGCCTCGACCTCCGTGGCGAAGCGGCGCGGGTCCATGGGGCGAGCGAAGTGGTGCCCCTGCGCGTCGTCGCAGCCCAGCGAGCGCAGCACCGCGGCCTGCTCGGCGGTCTCCACGCCCTCCGCGATGGTGCGCAGGCCGAACAGGGCGGCCAGCTTGACGATCGCCTGCGCCATGGCCGACTCCTCCGGCCCGCCCACCACGTTGCGTACGAACGAGCGGTCGATCTTGAGCGCGTCCACCGGCATCTGCCGCAGGCCCGCCAGCGACGAGCGGCCGGTGCCGAAGTCGCCGACCACCACGCGCGCACCCGCCGCGCGCAGCGCGGCCAGCTTGGGCACGGCCGCGCTGTGCGGCCCGAGGCAGTCCTCGCCCACCTCGACCAGCAGGCAGTCGGCGGCCAGGTCGGCCGCGGCGAGGTGCTGCTCGATCAGGCCGGCCACGTCGCCGTGGAGCTGGCGAGGCGACACGGACAGCGACAACGGCACGACCCGGCCCAGGCGCTCCCGCATCCAGCACGCCTGCTGGACCGCCTCCGTCAGGATCCACTCCCCCAGCAGGCCGATGACCCCGGTCTCCTCGGCCACCGGCACGAACGCCGACGCCGGCAGGATGCCGTGCTGCGGATGCCGCCACCGCACCAGCACCTCCAGCGCGCGGACCGTGCCGTCCCCCATGGACACGACGGGCTGCACGTGCAGGAGGAACTCGCCGGCCTCCACGGCGGCGGGGACCTGGGCCTCCAGGCTGAGCATCGTCGACAGGGACGACTGCATGCTCTCGCCATAGGCGCGCCACATGTGCTTGCCCTGCCGCTTGGCCTCGTACATCGCGACGTCCGCGCGGCGCAGCAGCTCCTCGCTCTCGATGCTGCGCTCCGCGACCACCACGCCGATGCTGGTGCGCACCAGCAGGTGCGCGCGGTCGACCTGCACCGGCTCCTGCAGCGCGTCGAGCACAGCCTCCGCGGCACGCGCCGCCTGGCCGGTGTCGGTGTTCTCCAGCAGCACCGCGAACTCGTCGCCGCCGAGCCGGGCCACCGTGTCGCTCGTCCGGACGCTGTCGCACAGCCGGTGCGCCACCTGCACCAGGAGCGCGTCGCCGGCGCTGTGGCCCAGCGTGTCGTTGACCGTCTTGAAGTCGTCCAAATCCAGGTACAGGACCGCGATCGACGCGCCGGTGCGCTCCCGCACCGCCAGGGCGTGACGCACACGGTCCATGAACAGCGCGCGGTTGGCCAGATCGGTCAGCGGGTCGTGGAACGCCCGGTACTCGATCTCGCGCTCCAGCGCCTTGCGCTCGGTGATGTCCTGGACGGTGCCCATCAGCCGGGTCGGGCGGCCGTCGTCGCCCACCGCCGCGTGGCCCAGGGCGTGGACGATGCGCTCGGTCCCGTCGGCGCGCAGGACCCGGCAGTTGAACTCCAGGTCGCCGGCCGGGACGCTCCCGGCCTGTTCCACCAGCAGGGCGACGCGGCCACGGTCGTCCTCGTGCACGTGCGCGAGGAAGCCCGCGACCGACGGCAGGAACTCGTCCGGCTGCACCCCGAAGATCGTGTACAGCTCCCGCGACCACCACACGGTGTCCGTCGCGATCTCCCAGTCCCAGCTGCCGATGCTCGACAGCCGCTGCGCGACGAGGAGATCGGCGTTGGACCGCTCCAGGGCGACGCGGGCCGCGCGCTCGCCCTCCAGCGCGGTCTCGTTCAGGCGCCACGCGGCCAGGCACGCCGCGCTCTCGGCCAGGACGAACGCGCCATGCACCGCCGCCCAGCGCCAGGCGCCGGCCAGCGCGGCGGGGTGGTTGAACACCGACTCCGGCGCGAGCTGGCCGACGATGCCGTGGTGCAGGACCACGAACGCCAGGGCCACCAGGAATGGCACCCACGACTGGTACAGGCTTGCGATCACCACCACCACGAAGAAGTGGAAGTGCATCTCGATCACGCCGCCGGACAGGTGCACCGCGATGGCCGAGGCGCTCACGAGGCCCAGGGTCGCCATGACGGCGCGGGCGGCGTCGGGCCACACCCGGACGCTCGCGCCCGCGGCGAGCACCGCCAGGATCGCCGCCTCACCCAGGGAGTGCACCGCCGTCTCCCCGCGCACCAGGGCGAAGGCGGCCACCGCCGGCACATGGGCCCACAGCACGCCGCAGATCGCCCGGTGCCGCTTGCGCCAGCTCGGCGCGTCCAGGCTGTCGCCGGCAGGCAGGAACTGGCGGAGCGCGGAGATCGCGCGCGCCGGGCTGCCACCCACCTTCTCGCCGAGCTGAGCCATCGGGCCCCCGCAAGCCTGCATTTTTCCGTCCTGGGCGATCAGCGTGTGTCGATGACAAAGAGATACGCAGAAACTGCGTACGGTGACGATGGGCCTTTGCCCCGATCAGTAGGGGCCGAACGTCCCGTGCGCCTGGCGCACGGAAGGGGCGGCTCTTGCAGAGCCGCCCCTTCGCTTCTTCGGGGTGCGCCTCAGATGAGGTAGCGGTGCCGCTGCACCAGCGGCAGCTTCTCCCAGGCCCGGCCCAGGCCCCAGGTCCGGCCGGCCCCGAACATCGCCAGCGCCACCAGGACGATGGCGTAGACGAGGTGGTCGTCCATGAACGGGTTGTTGTCCAGCCGCAGGGACGCCGCCCACATCGCCGTCATCAAGAGGACGCCGGACGCGGCGGCGGCGCGCATCCCGATGCCCAGGATCAGCGCCGCGCCGATGCCGAGCAGGCCGAGCATGAACGTCCAGTCGGCCACGGGGCCGGCCAGGCCGGCGAAGAAGTCGTGGAAGACCTTGCCCTCCGTGCCGAAGTTGAGGAACCCGTAGGTCGGGGATCCGCCGTTGACCCAGGCGTTCTCGGTCGTGGTGGCGAAGCCGAGTCCAAAGGTCTTGTCGAGGAACGCCCACAGGAACACCCAGCCCAGGCTGATGCGGGCGAGGGCCAGGGCGTAGCGCGCCCGGTAGGCGCGGTGCTCTTCCTCGATCCGGTCCGCGCCCATGGCGGCGAGCTCCGGGTGGACGGTCTGGGTGACGTTGGCGCTCATCTTGGGATCTCCTTTGCGCGTGTCCTGCCGATGGGGCCAGCTTGCGCCTGGCGCCGCCGCCTGACTGCGGGAGAACGGCCCCTCTCGCGACGGCGAACGGCGGGGGCCCGCGGGACGTTCGCCGCTCCGCCGCGGGACCCCCGCCGGGACTTGCTCAGCGCTCGACCACCACCTTGAGCGCGCCGGTCTCCCCGGCGCGGGCGAACACGTCGTAGGCGTCCAGGAACTCGCCCATGCGGAAGTGGTGCGTCACGAACGGCCGTGGGTCGACGAGCTGGGCGCCGATGAGCCTGAGCAGCGTCGGCGTGGAGAACGTGTCCACCAGGCCCGTCGTGATCGTGACGTCACGGATCCACAGCTTCTCCAAGTGCAGCGTGGCCGGCTCGCCGTGCACGCCGACGTTGGCGACGCGGCCGCCCGGGCGCACCAGGTCGGCGCACAGCTCGAAGGTCGCCGGCACGCCGACGGCCTCGATCGCCACGTCCACGCCGTTGCCCGTCAGTTCCATGACCCGGTCGATGGCGTGCTCACGGCCGCTGTTGATCGTCGCCGTGGCGCCCATCTGCTTGGCGGCCTCCAGGCGCGAGTCGGCGAGGTCGATGGCGATGATCTGGCTGGGCGACAGCAGCTTGGCCCCGGTGATGGCCGCCAGCCCGATGGGCCCTGCGCCGACCACCGCGACGGTCTTGCCGGGTCCGACCGCGCCGTTGAGCACGCCGACCTCGTAGCCGGTGGGCAGGATGTCGGCGAGCATCAGCAGTGCCTCGTCGCTCACGCCCGCGGGCAGCGGGTAGGTGGACGTGTCGGCGAACGGCACGCGCACCCGCTCGGCCTGCGTGCCGTCGACCAGGTGGCCGAGGATCCAGCCGCCTCCGCCCGTGCACTGCCCGTACCGGCCGGCGCGGCAGTACTCGCAGCGCCCGCACGAGGTGATGCACGACACCAGCACGCGGTCGCCCGGCTTCAGGGTCTTCACGCCCGGGCCGACCTCCTCGACGGTGCCCACGGCCTCGTGGCCGAGGATGCGGCCCTCCGCGACGGTGGGCACGTCGCCCTTGAGGATGTGCAGGTCCGTGCCGCAGATCGTGACGGCGTCGACGCGCACGATCGCATCGGTGTCGTCGACGATGCGCGGGTCGGGCACGTCCTCCCAGCGCTTGTCGCCGGGCCCGTGGTAGACGATGGCTTTCACAGCAGGCTCCTTGTCGCCGTGATCGGGTGGATCTGGCGACCGTCGCACCGCCGCCCCAGGACGCACAGGGACGAAGCGCCCGGCTGTCGTCGGCGAAGGTCCCCGGCCCGCCGGCCCACCTGGCACTGCCCCGCCGGGGTTCACGATGCGAGGCTGGGCGGCGTCGAGCGAGAGGAGCACGGCCATGCGCGTGCGCGAGTGGATGAGCCCGGACCCGGTCACGGTCACCCCGTCGACGACGGTGCGCGAGGCCAGGCGCCTGCTGCGGCACTACGGCATCCGGCACCTGCCCGTCCTGGGCAGGGACGGCTCCCTGGCCGGCATCGTCAGCGACCGCGACCTGCGGCTGGACGACGACACCATCGAGGCGCTGGCCCACGGCGTGCCCGCCGCCGAGCTGGGCCTGGACCGAGAGGTCGAGGCGGTGATGTCCTCGCCGGTGCACACCATCGGCGCGGACGAGCCCATCGACGCGGCCGCGCGGCTGATGCTGTCGCGCCGCGTGAGCGCCCTGCCGGTGCTGGACGACGCCGGCGCCCTGGCCGGCCTGCTCACCACCACCGACTGCCTGCTCGCCTCGCTGGAACCGGCGGCCGCGCGCTGATTGCGCGCGTACGCTGGCAGCGTCGCCAGCCGGCCCGGGAGGACCACATGATCCGCACGCTGCTCGTCGACGACCACGAGGTGGTCCGCAAGGGCCTGCGCGCCATGCTCGAGGCGCAGGAGGACATCGAGGTGGTCGCCGAGGCCGGCACCGCCGCCGACGGCGTGGCCAAGGCGCGCGCGATCCGGCCCGACGTCGTGGTGATGGACGTGCGCCTGCCGGACGAGTCCGGCGTGGTCGCCTGCCGCGACATCCGCTCGGCCCTGCCGGACACCGCCGTGCTGATGCTGACGTCGTTCTCCGACGACCAGGCCCTGTTCGACTCGATCATGGCCGGCGCCGCCGGCTACGTGCTCAAGCAGATCAAGGGCGGCGAGCTCGTCGACGGCATCCGCCGGGTGGCCGCGGGCGAGTCGCTGCTGGACCCCGCCGTGACGGCGCGCGTGCTGGAGCGCGTGCGCAACCCGCAGGGCGACGAGGACCCGCGCCTGGCGCGCCTGACGCCCACGGAGCTGCGCATCCTGGAGATGATCGCCGAGGGGCTGACCAACCGGCAGATCGGCGAGCGCATCCACTTGGCGGAGAAGACCATCAAGAACTACGTCTCCACCATCCTGTCGAAGCTGCAGATGACCCGTCGCGCCGAGGCGGCCGCCTACCTGGCCGACCGCAGGGCCACGGACGCCGCGCGCGGGCGGTAGGACTCCGGGGCCAGGCACGCGGCCACCGAGGCCAGCAGCTCGCGGGCGCTGCGTCGCGCCAACCTGCCCAGGAGCAGCCGGTCCACCGCGCGGCCGGCAAACCCGAACGGTGGCCTGTAGGCGCCCTCCAGCACCAGGTCAGCGGCGCTCGCGCCGCGCCGGCACACGCCCAGCGAACCGGCGAACGACGGCAGCCAAAGCGGTCCGGGAATCCAGTCGCCGCGCTCCTCCTGCGGCCGCCAGGCGCACGCGCGCCACGTGTCGGCGCCGTCGCGCCAGGCGTCCCCGAGTTCGAGCGCGACGTGGCGGTGCACGCCGCCGAGCGAGAGCGGCAGGCGCCAGCGCCCGCGCCCTCGGGACTCCACGACGGCGGGCAGCCAGCTCGCCGGGTCGGCGCCGAAGCGCACCGCCGCCGCCGACCCGGCGAGCGGGTGGGACACCCGGATCGCGACACGCGCGTGGCGGGACATGCGGCGTCCTCCCCGCCGGCGCGCGTCTCGCGCCGGCTCCGTGAATCGTGGCGCCGCGGTCCGGCCGGCGGCAGGGACCAACGGCCCGGTGCGGGCACGCCGATCGGCAACCCGCGCAGGGCCACCACGCCCTGACGAGGGCCCCCCGGGACGCCGACCCTGGTGGCACACCCACCCCGACCCCATGCACAAGGAGCCTGGCGATGCGCCGCTGGATCGTGGAGCGCACGTTCGTCCCGGCGTCACCGGAGCGCCTGCGCACGCTGCTGGACCGGCGCATCACTCCGTCGCGTCTGCCGCTGCCGGGCCACGGCGCGCGGACGTCCAGGC
>DATMKC010000218.1:0-2478 GCA_035553555.1 Egibacteraceae bacterium
GCCGGAGGGCCTGGGCGAGGGCGTGGGGTCCTCGGTCGGCAGGCCGGTCTCGTCCTCGCGCGGGCTGGTGGAAGGCGACGCCGCCGGACCGGGGCTCTCCGGCGAGGGCGTGCCGGCGGGGCCCTCCGGCGAAGGCGTGCCGGTGGGGGGCGCCGGCGAGGGCGTGTCGGCGGGGGCCGGTG
Source organism: Egibacteraceae bacterium (assembly GCA_035553555.1). Lineage (GTDB taxonomy): Bacteria > Actinomycetota > Nitriliruptoria > Euzebyales > Egibacteraceae > DATMKC01. The sequence goes on from DATMKC010000218.1 coordinate 183, forward strand.
TGCCCGGGTCGGACGGCAGCGTCGCCGGGTCGGCGACCGCGTACACCACCAGGTTCTCGGCGTAGCTGCGGCTGCGGCGGTCGAAGTCGCCGTCGCAGGTGATCAGGCGCAGCTCCGGCCCCTCGGTGTTGCCGTACACCTCCTCGGTGGGGAACGCGTCCTTGGGATAGGAGGCGACACGGCTCACCGTGAAGCGCACGACGTGGCCGTCCCCGCGGCGCACCAGGATCTCGTCGCCTTCGGCCAGCTCGCCCAGCCGCGCGAACACCGCCGGCCCCCTGCGCGAGTCCAAGTGCCCCGCGATCACGGCCGGCCCGGTCTGGCCGGGGGCGGGGCCGCGCACGTACCAGCCGGCCAGGGAGAAGTCGCCCGGCACCTGCATGCGCCCGTCCGGGCGCTTGTCCAGGCGCAGCAGCGGCGACTCGACGCCCAGCTCAGGGATCGCCAGCGCACCGGGCTCGTGCGCGGCGGGCGGCACTACCTCGCGCGGGCCGTCGTAGTACAGCGGCGGCAGCGGGTGAGCCAGCCCCGGCCCGCCGAGGCTGACGTGCTCGGCGTCGCCGCCGGCGCGCTCCTGCGCGGCCGCACCGCCGGCCAGCGGCGGCACCAGCTCGCCCAGCGCCGCGGGTGCGCCGCCGGCATCCGCCAGGAGCACCCGCACCGCCACGGCAAGGACCGCGAGCACGAGAAAGGCCCCGAAAGCCGCCCCGACGAGATCAGGTCGGCGCCCGGAGCCCTCCACGAGATTCCTTCGGTGGACCGCTAGACCCGCAGGCCGCGGCGGCGCGCAACGAGCACGGCGCCGCCCATGGCGGCCAGGGCGCCCGCCGCGGCAAGCGGCAGCGCGCTCTCGCCGTCGGCGAGCCCGCCCGCGCCGGTGTCCACGCCGCCGCCCGGGGCGTCCACCTGGTTGCCGGGGTCCGAGGTGCCGGGGTCCGCGGGGTCCTCGGCCGGGTCCTCCGCGGGGTCCTCCCCGCCCGGGATGGGCAAGTCGCCGAAGTCGGGGAGGTCGTCAGGGCTCTGCGCCCAGGCCACCGGGGCGGCGAAGGCGGACACCACCAGGACGGCGGCGAACGCCAGCGCCAGACGCGTACGGAAGGGCATGCCCTTGGTCACGACTTCCTCCTTGAGGCTCCTGCGGGTCCGCGAATCCCACCCCCGCCGACTGCGATGTGGCCTCATCGTACGCGAGGCCGCAAGGGCGGGCGGGCCTAGCCGCCGATGCCGGCCGCGACCTGCTCCATCACCCGGTCGCTGAGCGCCGCGCGCCCGCCGACGAGCGCCGCCTTGTCCAGGCGCGCCTTGTTGGCGGTGAGGAAGTCGGAGGTCGCCGGCGAGTCGCCCAGCGTGCACTGGGGCGACAGCAGCATCGGCCCGTCGAGCCTGGCCGCCAGCGCGCCGGCGGCCAGCGCGTCGGGGAAGTCGTTGCCGGTGGCCACCACCAGGGTCCGCTGCCCGGCGGGCAGCTTGGCGAGCACCTCGCCGGCGACCGCGCTGGACGTGGAGTAGCGGGAGTCACCGGCCAGGCGGCGCACCTGGTAGCCCAGGTCGCGCAGGCGCTGGTCCACGTCCGCGGAGATCGCGCCCGTACCGCCGACCAGGATCACCTCACGCGCGCCCAGCTCGGCCAGCGTGGTCTCGGTCACCTCCGGCACGGCGTCGGTGTGCACCAGCAGCGTGGGGATCCGCTCCGGCAGGGTGGCCAGTGCGCCGGCCGTGGCGGCCGACGGCCAGTCCTGGTCCATGCCCAGCGCCACGGTGCCGACCTGTCGCGCCTCGGGGGCGAGCGCGATCGCGCGCGCCGTCTCGAAGCGGTTGCCGCCACGGACGCGCCGGGTGTCGTAGCCCAAGTCACCGAGCTCCTCCTCGACGCCGGCCGACACGGCCGCGGTACCGCCGAGGATCCACACGGTCTTCGCGCCCAGGCGCGCCAGCTCCCCCTCCACGGCCGGCGCCAGCGACGACGTCGGCGTCAGCAGCAGCGGCGCGTCGAGGGCCGCCGCCAGCGACGCGGAAGCCAGCGCGTCGGGGAAGTTCTGCGAGGTCGCCAGCAGCACGTCCTCGCTGCCGCCCTGCGGCCAGTTGGCCTTGGACACCTCGACGGCGGTCTCGACGCGGCTGGCCCCGGCGTGGCGCGACACTCCGCTGGTCGGCGCCCCGGTTCCGGCGCACGGGTCCACCGCGACGTTCTGGCGGATCTCGGTGATCAGCGTGGAGCGCAAGCCCAATGTGGAGCGGAACTTGTCGCCGGACACGGTGACCGTGCCGGTGGTGCCCTGGATGCGCACGCCGCCGT
>DATMKC010000219.1:0-5705 GCA_035553555.1 Egibacteraceae bacterium
GATCGGGATCACGTGATCAAGGCACTGCGCACATTCCGCGTCCGGCCCTCGCTGCCGCCGGAGCTCGAGCCCCTGGCCACGCTCGCGACGAACCTGCGCTGGGCGTGGCACCCGCCCACGCACGACCTGTTCGCCGGCATCGACCCGGCGCTGTGGGAAGAGGCGGGGGAGAACCCCGTCGGGCTGCTGGGCCGCCTGTCCCACGAGCGCCTCGCCGCCCTGGCCGCCGACGGCGCCTTCACCGAGCGCGTGGCGCGGCTGCACGACGACCTGCGCGCCTACCTGGAGGAGCCCCGCTGGGCGCAGGCGCAGGACCCGGTGCCGCCCCGCGTGGCGTACTTCTCGCCCGAGTTCGGTCTCACCCACGTCATGCAGACCTACTCGGGGGGCCTCGGCGTGCTGGCCGGCGACCACCTCAAGGCGGCCAGCGACCTGGGCCTGGAGCTCGTCGCGGTGGGGCTGCTGTACCGCCACGGCTACTTCCGCCAGTGGCTGGACGCAGACGGCTGGCAGCAGGAGCACTACCCGGACCTCAACCCCTACGGCCTGCCGCTGCGGCGCCTGGAGTCCGACGGCGAGGCCGTCCTGGTCGAGATCCCGATGGGCGGCCACGCCGCGTTCGCGCAGATCTGGCTGGCCCAGGTGGGCCGGATCCCCCTGCTGCTGCTGGACACCGACGTGGCGCAGAACGCCGCGGCGGACCGCACGGTCACGGACAAGCTCTACGGCGGCGACGTGGAGCACCGCGTCCGCCAGGAGCTGGTGCTGGGCGTCGGCGGCGTGCGCGCGCTCCAGGCGGCGCACGACCAGGGCGCGATCCCGTTCCTGCCGGACCTGTGGCACTCCAACGAGGGCCACGCCGGCTTCCTGCAGATGGAGCGCATCCGGCGCCTGGTCGAGCACGGCATGGGCTTCGACGAGGCGCTCGAGACCGCCCGGGCCGCCGTGCTGTTCACCACGCACACGCCGGTGCCCGCCGGCATCGACGTGTTCCCGCGCGAGCTCATGGAGCGCTACTTCGGCGGGCTCGCCGAGGAGCTCGGCGTCGGCATGGACCGGCTGATGGCCGTGGGCCAGCCGCCGGGGTCCAGCCCCGACGACCCGTTCAACATGGCCGTCATGGGCCTGCGCCTGTCCACCGCCGCCAACGGGGTGTCGGAGCTGCACGGCGTGGTGTCCCGCGAGATGTTCGGTCATCTGTGGCCCGGGTTCGACGTGCCGGAGGTGCCGATCACGTCCGTGACCAACGGCGTGCACGCGCCCACCTGGGTGGGCGAGGAGATGCGCCGGGTGTTCGACGGGCACCTGCCGTCGGACTGGGCGGACGCGCCGGAGGCGTGGGAGCGCGTCGGGGAGATCCCCGACGAGGTGCTGTGGGGCGCGCGCGAGGAGGCGCGGGCCCGCATGGTCGCGGAGGTGCGCCGCTGGGTGCGCCGCCAGCACGAGCGCCGGGGCGAGAACCCCGCCACGCTCGGCTGGATCGACGACATCCTGGACCCGGACACGCTCACCATCGGCTTCGCCCGCCGCTTCGCCGAGTACAAGCGCGGCACGCTGCTGCTGCGCCAGCCCGAGCGGCTCCGGGCGCTCCTGCTGGCGCAGGACCGCCCGGTCCAGTTCGTCTTCGCCGGCAAGGCGCATCCGCGCGACGACCTGGGCAAGGACATCATCCGCCAGCTCGTGCACTACAGCGCGGCCGAGGACATCCGCCATCGCATCGTGTTCGTCGAGGACTACGACATGGACCTCGCCCGCGTGCTGCTGGCGGGCGTGGACGTCTGGCTGAACAACCCGCGTCGGCCGCACGAGGCGTGCGGCACGTCCGGCATGAAGGCGGTGCTCAACGGCGGCCTGCACTGCTCGACGCTGGACGGCTGGTGGGACGAGATGTACGACGGCGAGAACGGCTTCGCCATCGGCGGGCACTACCACACCGACGACGCGGCCCATCAGGACGCCGCCGACGCCACGGCGCTGTTCGACCTGCTGGAGCGCGTCATCGTGCCGCGCTTCTACGACCGCGGGGCCGCGGGCTCGGACCGGCCCGACGGCGGCCCGCCGCCGCGCTGGATGGAACTGGTGCGCCGCTCCCTGTCCACGCTGGGCCCGCGCGTGCTGGCCACGCGCATGGTGCGTGAGTACAGCCAGCGCCTGTACCAGCCGGTGGGGGAGCACGCCGCCCGCCTGGGACAGGACTCCGGCCGGCGCGGCCGGTCGCTGGCGTCGTGGAAGCGCCACCTGCGCGAGGGCTGGAGCGGCGTGCGCGTGCTCGGCCTGGATGGCGACCAGTCGCCGGCGCTGCTGGGCGAGCACCGCGAGGTGCACGCCCGCGTGGCGCTCGGGCGCCTGCGGCCGGACGACGTGCGCGTGGAGCTGCTGCACGGCGGCGTGCGCGCGGACGGCAGCCTGCGCGACCCGGTGGTGACGCCGCTGCGCCTGGAGGGCGTCGGGTCGGACGGCGCGCACGTCTACACGGGCGGCTTCGACGCCGCGGTGTCCGGGGAGTACGGCCTGACCGCCAGGGTGGTGCCCTGGCACGAGGACCTGCTGCAGTGGACCGACGCCGGACTGGTCGCCTGGGCGACGGAGGGTGAGAGCGAGAAGTGACGGATGTGCCGGCCGCGGCATGGTGGCGCCACGCCGTCGGCTACGAGGTGTACGTGCGCTCCTTCGCCGACTCCGACGGCGACGGGGTGGGCGACCTGCCGGGCCTGCGCGACCGGCTGGACCACCTGGCGTGGCTGGGCGTGGACATCGTCTGGATCACGCCGTTCTACCCCTCGCCCATGCACGACCACGGCTACGACGTGGCCGACTACACCGGGGTGCACCCGGAGTTCGGCTCGCTGGACGACCTGGACGCCGTGGTCGCCCGGGCGCACGAGCTGGGCCTGCGCGTGGTCATCGACCTGGTGCCCAACCACACGTCGTCGGCGCATCCGTGGTTCCGCGCCGCGCGCTCGTCGCCGGACAGCCCCTACCGGGACTACTACATCTGGCGCGACGGCCGCGTCCCGGGCCCCCCGGAGCAAGGCGGCGAGCCGCCGAACAACTGGGTCAGCGTGTTCGGCGGCCGCGCGTGGTCCTACGACCGGGCCTCCGGGCAGTGGTGGCTGCACCTGTTCCTGCCCGAGCAGCCGGACCTGAACTGGGCCAACCCCGGCGTGCGCGACGAGTTCGACCGGATCCTGCGCTTCTGGCTGGAGCGCGGCGTCGACGGCTTCCGCATCGACGTGGCCCACGCGCTGGCCAAGCACCCCGACCTGCCCGACATCCCGGAGGCGCGGCGTCCCGCCGACCCGCACGACATCGGCGACGCGGTGTCGCAGTCGCAGTGGGAGCGCTACGAGCACCCCTACGACATCGACCAGGAGGAGGTCACCGAGATCTACCGGCGCTGGCGGCGGGTGGTCGAGCCCCACGGCGGCCTGCTGCTCGGCGAGGTGTACCTGCAGGATCCCGCCAAGCTCGCGCGCTACCTCAACCCGCAGGACGGGCTGCACCTGTCGTTCTGGTTCAAGCCGCTGCACATCCGCTGGAGCCCCGAGGCCGTCCACCAGGTCCTGCGCGGCGCGATCGACGAGGTGCCCGACCACCTCGCGTGGGTCCAGGGCAGCCACGACCGTTCGCGCGCCGCGACCCGCTTCGGCGGCGGCGACCTGGGCCGGGCCCGCTCGCTCGTGCTGGCGACGCTGTTCATGGGCCTGCCGGGCGTGCCGTTCCTGTACATGGGCGAGGAGCTGGGCCTGGAGGACGTGGAGGTGCCGCCCGAGCGCTCCCAGGACCCCATCGCCGTGCGGCACGCCGCGCCGGAGCGCGCGCGCGACAACTGCCGCACCCCGCTGCCCTGGGCGCCCGTGCCCGGGCTGGGCTTCACCACCGCCGAGGACGCCTGGCTGCCCTTCGGCGACCGCGCCCCGGCCGACACCGTGGCGGTGCAGCGGGAGGACCCTTCGAGCTGGCTGCACCGCTGGCGGCGGCTCATCGAGGCGCGCCGCAGCTTCGACCTGACGAACCGGCACATCCAGTGGATTTTGGAAGAGGGGGACGTGGTGGCCTACCGTCGCGGCCACACGATCGTCGCGGCCAACTGCGGCGACGCGCCCGGCGAGCTCCCGCTTCCCGAAGGTGACTGGGAGGTGGGCTTCGACTCCGCGTCCTCCGCCGCCGGCGCCCCCGGTGATCGGAAGCCCGCGCTCGTGGGCACCCTGCGACTGGAGCCCCTGCGCGCGGTGATCCTGCACCGGTCCTGACGCACCGGCCCTGAGAAGGAGTCCGCCCCCATGTCCCACCGCCCCACCGCCGAGGCCGCCGTCCGGCTGCTGCCCGAGCGCGCCGTGCCCTCACTGGAGGACTACGTCGCCGCGGGGGGCGGCGCGGGACTGCGCCGCGCGCTGGAGATGGACCCCGCGGAGGTCCGCGAGCAGGTGCGCCGCTCCGGCCTGCGCGGCCGCGGCGGCGCGGGCTTCCCCACCGGCGTGAAGTGGGCCTCCGTGGTGGAGGCGGCGGACGCCGGCGGCACGGTGTACCTGGTGTGCAACGCCGCGGAGGGCGAGCCCGGCACGTACAAGGACCGCGTGCTCATGCGGCGCAACCCCTATCAGATGCTGGAGGGCGTGCTGATCGCGATGCATGCGACCGGCGCGGCGCAGGCCTACATCCCCACCAAGGAGCGCTTCGTGGAGGTGCGCGAGCGCCTGGCCGAGGCGCTCCAGGCCATGCGCGCCACCCGCTGGGAGGGGGCCGATCGCGTGCAGCTCGTGGCCGGCCCCGACGCCTACCTGTTCGGCGAGGAGTCGGCGATGCTCGAGGTCATCGAGGGCCGCCTGCCGATGCCGCGCATCCTGCCGCCCTACCAGCAGGGCCTGTTCGCCGACATCTCCCACGCCAACCCGACCGTGGTGAACAACGTGGAGACGCTGTCCCACGTCAGCCACATCCTGGCCCGCGGCGACGACTGGTTCCGCGAGGTCGGCACCGTCGAGACGCCCGGCACCATGGTGTTCTCCGTGCTCGGCGACGTGGACAGCCCCGGGGTCTACGAGCTGCCCATGGGCACGCCCATGCGCACGCTGATCGTCGACATCGCCGGCGCCCGGGACGTGAAGGCGATCTACAGCGGCGTGTCCAACACCGTCATCACCCCGGACTTGCTGGATCTGCCGATGGACTTCGACAGCTTCCGCGAGGCCGGCAGCGGACTGGGTTCCGGCGGCTTCGTCGTGTACGACTCCAGCCGGGACATCGTGCAGGTGCTCGCCCAGCTCCAGCGGTTCCTGGGCATCGAGTCCTGCGGGCAGTGCAACGCCTGCAAGCTCGGCAACATGGACATGGCCGAGCGCCTGGACAAGTTCGTTCGTGGCGAGGGAACGTCCGGGGACATCGAGCAGCTGCGCAAGCGCCTGGCCACGGTGACCGACCAGAACCGCTGCTACCTGCCGGTGGGCGCGCAGCTCACCGTGGGCAGCACGCTGGAGGCCTTCGCCGAGGAGTTCCACGCCCACGTGGGCAAGCCGGCGGACCCGGCCGTGGCCGTCATGGTGCCGAAGGTCATCCGCCTGCACCCGGACACCGGCGACGTGACGCTGGACGACGACTACTGGCGCAAGCGGCCGGACTGGTCCTCCGTCACCGAGCGTCCAGCCGACGCCTGGCCGGGCCGCGGCGCCGTGGCCGCCCAGCCGGAGCTCGCCGGCGACTGAAAC
>DATMKC010000220.1:0-4878 GCA_035553555.1 Egibacteraceae bacterium
CCCTGGTGCTGTGCTACCTGTTGCTGGTCGGCCGCGGCTTCGCGGTGGCGCTGCGGGCGCGCGACGACTTCGGGATGCTCCTGGCGACCGGGCTGACCGCGATCTTCGCGCTGCAGGTGTTCGTGATCCTGGGCGGGGTGACGCGGCTCATCCCGCTGACGGGCCTGACGCTGCCGTTCGCGTCCTACGGCGGCTCGTCGCTGCTGGCCAACTACGTGCTGCTGGCGCTGCTGCTGCGCGTGTCCTCCGGGCCGGTGCGGGAGTCCGGCGCGTGAGCCGCCAGGTCCGGCGCGTGGCGTGGGCGATGTTCGCCCTGTTCGGGGTGCTGTTCGCGAACCTCAACGTGGTGCAGGTGCTCAAGGCGGACGAGCTCGCGGCGGACAACCGCAACGCACGCCAGCTCATCCGCGAGTACGACATCCGCCGCGGCTCCATCGTGGTGGAGGCGTCCGGCGAGTCGGAGTCGGCGGAGATCGCCCGCGTGGTCGAGACCGACGGGCGCCTGCGCTACCTGCGGCGCTACGCCGACGGCCCGCTGTACGCCCACGTCACCGGCTACTACTCGATCGTCTACGGGCGCGCGCAGCTGGAGGCCGCGGCCAACGACTTCCTGGTGGGCAGCGCGCCGGAGACGTTCGCGCGCAACCTGGCCGACCTGCTGGCGGGCCGCCAGCGGCGCGGCGACGACGTCATCACGACGCTGGACCCCGCGGTGCAGGCGGCGGCCCGCGAGGCGCTCGGCGACCGGGTCGGCGCGGTCGCCGCCCTCAACCCCACGACCGGGGACGTCCTGGCGCTGTGGTCCAACCCCACCTACGACCCCAACGAGCTGTCCAGCCACGACCCGGAGGCCATACGGCGCACCTGGGAGCGCCTGGACGGCGACCCGGAGCAGCCGCTGCTGAACCGCGCGACGCAGGCGTGGTACCCGCCCGGCTCCACGTTCAAGGTGGTGACCGCCGCCGCCGCGCTGGAAAGCGGCATGACGCCGGCCGAGGAGTTCGCCGACCCGGTGCGCCAGCCCCTGCCGCAGACCAACGCGGGCATCGGCAACTTCGGCGGGGGGACGTGCAACGGCGGCGACCCCATCCGCCTGGACCGCGCGCTGCACGTGTCCTGCAACACGACGTTCGCCCAGCTGGGGCTGCGGCTGGGCGCCGAGGCGCTGGTGGCGCAGGCGGAGCGCTTCGGGCTGAACACGTCCGTGGACTTCGACCTGCCGCTGCTGGACAGCCGCATCCCGGCCGACCTCAACCCGCCACAGACCGCGCAGAGCGCCATCGGGCAGTTCGAAGTGCGGGTCACGCCGCTGCAGATGGCGCTGATCGCCGGCGCCATCGCCAACGAGGGCACGCTCATGCGGCCACGCGTCATCCGCCGGGTCGAGGACTTCGCAGGCCGTATCATGGCTGACTACGAGCCCCAACCCCTGGTCCTTCCGGGAAGGGCCGATGCCCAGGTGATGACCCCGGAGAACGCCCGCACGCTGCGCGACATGATGGTCGGCGTGGTCGCCTCGGGGACGGGTCGGCGGGCGCGCATCCCCGGTGTCGAGGTCGGCGGCAAGACCGGGACGGCCCAGCACGGCGAAGGCCCGCCCTTCGCCTGGTTCATCGGCTTCGCCCCCGCCGTCTCGCCCCAGGTGGCGGTCGCCGTGGTGGTCGAGGGCGGTGGCGGCCTGGGCGACGAGGCCACCGGCGGCGCGCTGGCCGCACCGGTGGCGCGGGCGGTCATGCAGGCCGCCCTGCAAGGGCAGAACTGACGAGCAGCCGCAGGAGGAGCACGACGGCATGGACGAGACGACACCGCTGACGGGCACGCGCGATCCACGGCGCGTGCTCGCCGGTCGCTACGTCCTGCAGGGCCTGCTGGGCCAGGGCGGCATGGCCGACGTGGAGCTGGCCTACGACCAGCTCCTGGACCGCCAGGTGGCCGTGAAGATCCTCCACCAGCGCTACATGCACGACCAGCAGTTCGTGGCCCGATTCCGCCGCGAGGCGCAGGCTGCCGCAAGCCTCAACCACCCCAACGTCGTGGCCGTGTACGACACCGGCGAGCACGAGGGGCGGCCCTACATCGTCATGGAGTACGTCTCCGGGCGCTCGCTCAAGGAGGTGCTGGCGGCCGGCGGCGTGATGCCGCAGCGCGCCGCCGAGGTGGCCGGCGAGGCGGCGCTGGCGCTGCACTACGCCCACGAGCGCAACCTGGTCCACCGCGACGTCAAGCCGGGCAACATCATGGTCTCCGACGAGGGGGCGGTGAAGGTCACCGACTTCGGCATCGCGCGCGCCGTGGGCGCCGAGTCGGTGACGCAGACCGCGGCGGTGTTCGGCACCGCCGCGTACGTCTCCCCGGAGCAGGCGCAGGGCGAGGAGGTCGACCGCCGCACCGACGTGTACGCGCTGGGCTGCGTGCTGTACGAGATGCTGACCGGCCGCCAGCCGTTCGCCGCCGACTCCGCGGTGGCGCTGGCCTACAAGCACGTCTCCGAGGACCCGGTCCCGCCGACGCACCTGAACCCGGACATCAGCGCCACCTTGGAGGCCGTCACCATCAAGGCGATGGCCAAGGACCCGCGCCAGCGCTACCAGACCGCTCGCGACCTCCACGACGACCTCCAGCGCGCGCTGCGCGGCATGGCCGTGTCCGCGCCGCCGGTGGTGGTCTTCGAGCGCACGCAGCCGGTGGGAGCGGGCCAGCGCACCGCGGTGCTGCCCGCGGCCGGCTACGAGGAGCCCTACGCCGCCGACTGGTACCCGGACGAGCCGGCCCGCCGCAGCAACGCGAGCTGGGCGGTCATCACCCTGCTGGTCCTGGCGGGTCTGGCCGCGGGGGTCTTCCTGCTGTCGCGGCTCTTCTTCGGCGGCACCGAGCAGATGGCCACGATCCCGCCGCAGGTGGTGGGCATGGACATCGCCGAGGCGGAGCGGCTGCTGAAGGAGCTGGGCTTCGACACCGCGCTCGGCGAGCGCCAGGCCAACGCCGAGTTCGGGCCCAACGAGGTCATCACCACCGACCCCCCGCCCGGCCAGACGGCACCGCTGGGGAGCACCATCACGCTGATCTACAGCGAGGGGCCGCCCATCGCGGAAGTCCCGGACCTGCGCGGCAAGACGGAAGAGGAGGCCCGCGAGATCCTGCTGAAGGCGGGCTTCGGCATCGGCACGCGCTTCACCGAGGCCAGCGACGAGGTCGATGCCGACCGCATCATCCGCAGCGATCCCGAGGCCGGCGAGACCGTCGAGGCCGGCACGCCGGTGGACATCTACGTGTCGTCGGGGCCGGCCACCTTCGAGGTCCCCAGCGTGGTGAACATGCGCGAGGCCGAGGCGATCCGCACGCTGGAGAACGCCTGCGACGAGCCGCCGTGCGTGCGCGTGGTGACGAGCCGGGAGTTCAGCGACTCGGTGGAGGAGGGCCGCGTCATCCGCCAGACGCCCGAGGCGGGAAGCGACGTGGAGCCCGGCTCCACGGTGACGATCGTGGTGTCGCGAGGCCCCGAGGAGGAGCCCACGCCCACACAGACGCCGACGCCGACGCAATCTCCGTCACCGACGCCCACGATCACCGAGCCCGCCCCGACGCCGACGCCGACGCCGACCGGAGGCGACGGCCTCGGCTTCTGACCCCCGCCCAATTCCCCCGAGTTGGAAGATCAGGCCCGTATGTGGGCCAGATCCTCCAACCTTCTCACGCTCAGGCGGGAACCGGCAGGGACTGCAGGAAGTTGCCCAGCAAGGCCATGCCGCTGGTGGTGAGCACCGACTCCGGGTGGAACTGGACGGCCTCGACGGGCAGCTCCCGGTGGCGCAGGCCCATGATGAGCCCGTTCGCCGTGCGGGCGGTGATCTCCAGGACGTCCGGCACCGTCGCCTCGTCCACGATCAGGGAGTGGTAGCGGGTCGCCTCGAACGGGTTGTCCAGCCCCGCGAACACGCCCTTGCCGTCGTGGTGGATCAGCGAGGTCTTGCCGTGCACGAGCTCTGGCGCGCGCACGATCGCGGCGCCGTGCACCGCGGCCAGGCATTGCATGCCCAGGCACACGCCCAGGATCGGGATGCGCCCGGAGAAGGCACGGATGACGTCGTTGGACAGCCCGGCGTCGTCGGGGTCCCCCGGGCCGGGCGAGATCACGATGCCGTCCGGCCGCAGCGCGTCCAGCTCGTCGAGCGTGAACGCGTCATGCCGCGCCACCTCGAGCTCCGCCCCCAGCTCCCCCAACTCCTGCACGAGGTTGTAGGTAAACGAGTCGTAGTTGTCCACCACGAAGATCCGCGCCATGCGGCCAAGATAGCGCCCATGCAAGGCGGGGCCTGCTCCGACCGAGAGAGCCTCTTTATCGGTCTCCGCAGGCCCGCCTTGCTGGGCGCTCAGTTCTTGGCCGCCTTCTGCTTTGCGAGTTCCTCGTCGATGAGGAGGCGGCGGAGGACCTTGCCGACCATGGTCTCCGGAAGCTCGGCGCGGAACTCGTACTCCTTCGGCACCTTGTACGCCGCCAGCTTCTCGCGGCACCAGGCGTCCATCTCCTCGGGGGTGGCCCGCTGGCCCTCCTTGAGCACGATGTAGGCCTTCACGGTCTCGCCGCGGTAGGGGTCGGGGATGCCGGCGACGACCGCCTTTTCCACCTTGGGGTGCTCGTAGAGCACCTCTTCGATGTCGCGCGGGTAGATGTTGAACCCGCCCGCGATGATCATGTCCTTCTTGCGGTCGACGATGGAGAAGTAGCCCTCCTCGTCGATCTGCGCGATGTCGCCGGTGAGCAGCCAGCCGTCCTTGATCATGTCGGCGGTGGCGTCCGGGCGCTGCCAGTAGCCGCGCATGACCTGCGGCCCCCAGATCGCGAGCTCGCCGGGCTGGCCCGGCTCGACCGGCTTGGTG
>DATMKC010000221.1:0-7361 GCA_035553555.1 Egibacteraceae bacterium
ATCCAGCTGCTGGCCGACAGTCACGGGCACTGCATCCACCTGGGCGAGCGCGACTGCTCCGTGCAGCGGCGCCACCAGAAGCTGGTGGAGATCGCGCCGGCGCCGGGCCTGCCGGACGCGCTGCGCGAGCGGCTGGCCGCCGACGCCGTGCGCATCGCCTCCGAGGCAGGACTGACGGGGCTGGCGACCGTGGAGTTCCTGGTGGACGCCGACGCGCTGGCGGCGGGCCGATCCGGTGACGCGCACGTGTTCATGGAGGTCAACCCGCGGCTGCAGGTGGAGCACACCGTCACCGAGGAGGTGCTCGGCCTGGACCTGGTGGCGCTGCAGCTCCGCGTGGCGGACGGCGCCACCTTGGCCGACCTTGGCGTCGCGGGCGGTGTGGCGCCGCGCGGCGCCGCCGTGCAGGCGCGCGTGAACGCCGAGGCCATCGCGCCCGGCGGCGCCGTGACACCGACCGCGGGGACGGTGACCGCGTTGGCGCTGCCCGGCGGCCCGGGCGTCCGCGTCGACACCCACGCCGAGGCCGGCATGGAGGTGAGCGGCCGCTACGACACCCTGCTGGCCAAGGTGATCGCGCACGCACCCGGCGGGACCGCCGACGCGGCCGTGCGGCTGTCCGCCGCGCTGGCCGAGCTGCGCGTGGACGGCGTGGCCACGAACGCCGCGCTGCTGCGCGCGCTGCTGGAGCAGCCGGAGGTCGCGCGCGGTGAGGCCACGACCACGCTGCTCGACGAGCGGCTGCCCGCCCTGCTGGAGCGCGCCGGCGCCCTGGCGGCCGGCTCCGGGACCGGGCGGGGCAGCGCCGCGGCGGACACCGCCCCCGCCCCGACCACCGGCGACGTGCAGGAGGCGGAAGGGCAGCTGGTCGTGCGCGCGCCCATGCTGGGCACCGTGGCGCGCGTGCCGGTGCTGGCCGGCGACACCGTGGCCGCGGACGCGCCGCTGGTGCTCATCGAGGCGATGAAGATGGAGCACGTGGTGGCCGCCGGCAGCGCCGGGACCGTGCGCCGCATCCTCGTGCGCCCCGGCCAGGAAGTGGGGGCGGGCGCGCCCCTGGCCGTCGTCGAGCCGGCGGGCGCCGGCGTCGCGGCCACCGCGGCGCAGGTGGCGGTGGACCCCGACGCCGAGCGCCCCGAGCTGGCGGAGAGCCGGCGGCGGCACTGGCTGCTCACCGACGAGGCGCGGCCCGAGGCGGTGGCCAAGCGCCACGCGCTGGGGCGGCGCACGGCGCGGGAGAACCTGGACGATCTGGTGGAGCCGGGCAGTTTCGTGGAGTACGGCGGGCTGGCCGTCGCGGCGCAGCGCGCGCGCCGCGACCTGGGGGACCTCATCCAGTCCACGCCGGCCGACGGCCTGATCGGCGGGGTGGGCCGGGTCAACGCCGAGCTCTTCCCCGACGACCGCGCGCAGGCCGTGGTGCTGTCCTACGACTACATGGTGCTGGCCGGCACCCAGGGCGTGTTCGGCCACCGCAAGAAGGACCGGCTGTTCGAGCTCACCGAGCGGCTGCGCCGGCCGGTGGTGTTCTTCACCGAGGGCGGCGGCGGCCGGCCCGGCGACACGGACCAGGCGATGGTCGCGGGCCTGGACACGGTCGCCTTCGCGCTGTGGGCCAAGCTGTCCGGCGTGGTGCCGCGCATCGGCGTCGCGTCAGGGCGCTGCTTCGCGGGCAACGCGGCCCTCTACGGGATGTGCGACGTGACCATCGCCACGCGCGAGGCGTCGATCGGCATGGGCGGGCCGGCCATGATCGAGGGCGGCGGCCTGGGCGTGGTGGACCCGGACGACGTGGGCCCGCTGTCGGTGCAGGTGCCCAACGGCGTCGTGGACATCGCGGTGGACGACGACGCCGCCGCGGTGGCCATGGCCAAGCGCGTGCTGTCCTACTTCCAGGGTGCCGTGACGGCATGGGAGGCCGGCGACCAGCGGCTGCTGCGCACGCTGGTGCCCGAGGACCGCAAGCGCGCCTACCGCGTGCGGCCGGTCATCGACGCGCTGTGCGACGCGGGGTCGGTCACGGAGCTGCGCGAGGCGTTCGGGCCCGGCATGGTGACCGCGCTGGCGCGCCTGGAGGGCCGGCCCGTCGGCATCGTGGCCAACGACCCGGTGCACATGGCCGGCGCCATCACCAGCGACGGGGCGGACAAGGCCGCGCGGTTCCTGCAGCTGTGCGAGGCGTTCGGGCTGCCGGTGCTGTTCCTGTGCGACACGCCGGGGATCATGGTGGGCCCGGAAGCGGAGGCGACGGGCCTGGTGCGTCATGCCGCGCGGCTGTTCCTGGCGGGTGGCGCCTTGACGGTGCCGTTCGTCACGGTGGTGCTGCGCAAGGGGTACGGCCTCGGCGCACAGGCGATGGCGGGCGGCAGCTTCCGCTCGCCGCTGGCGACGCTGTCCTGGCCGACCGGCGAGTTCGGCGGGATGGGGCTGGAGGGGGCGGTGAAGCTGGCGCTGCGCAAGGAGCTGGCCGCGATCGAGGATCCGGCGGAGCGCCAAGCGGCGTTCGACAACGCGGTGGCGTGGGCGTACGAGCAGGGCAAGGCGACGTCCATGGCGACCTACTTCGAGATCGACGACGTGATCGACCCGGCCGACACGCGGCACGTCGTGCTGCAGTTGCTGCGCTCGGCGCCCCCGCACGCCTCCCCCGACGCATCGCACGCACGGCGCCCGAGATACGTCGACGCCTTCTGACCATTCTCGGCGCGGCTAGCGGCGCACCGCCGACACGCGCCCGGTGTCGTCGAAGGCCACGACCACCTTGCCCGCGCAGTAGCTGAACGAGCGCGCGCCGCGCTGCTCCGGCTGGCCCAGCGCCAGCAGCACCTGCTCCGGCGTCATGCCGCGCCGCACGCGGGAGTCCGCCCGGCCGGCGGTCTGCGCGGCCGCACAGCCGTCCGGTGCGATGCCCAGCGCCCGCTCCCACATCTGCAGGTACGCCTCGGGGCCGCGCGCGAGGTCTTCGACGATCTCGTCGCCGGCCAGCTTGCGCAGGTCCTCGATCCAGTCCGGGTACAGGCCGTAGTGCGCGACGCCGTCGGTGTTGATGTCGTAGACGCGCTCACCGCTGCGCTGCCGGTGCACCGTGACTCCCCCGAAGCCGGTGAACGGGTAGGTCACCTTGTTCTCCGCACCGGCGCCGCGCGGCGCGCCCTGGCTGCCGAAGCCGTTGGTGTCCGCGCCGTAGCCGAAGCCCCAGTACCAGCGCGGGTCGGCCCACTGCTTGTGCTGGCGCCAGTTCGCCACGAACGACGTGGAGCTGCCGCCGTAGGGCGTGACCACGCCGCCCTGCCGGTAGATGCGCGGGTACGTGGTCTCGTCGGCCCAGCCGTGGCTGGACACCACGCCCGGGTAGCCGAGCTCCTCGACGATGTCCATCGCCTGCGTGCGGGCGCGCGCGCTCATGTGGTCGGGGTCGAAGATCATGCCCTTCTGCACCATCTTGCGGATGAGGTACTCGCCCAGGTGCGTCAGGCCGCGCACGTTGCAGTGCGGCCCCTCGGGGTACACCGGCGCGGCGCCGGACGTGCCGGTCAGCCGCAGGATGCCGCCGGCCAGCGCGTCGCGTCCCGTCAGCTCGTCCGGCGAACCGCTGTCGTCGTGGAAGTTGTGCTGCTGGCGGTCGTGCGCGTGTCCGTCGGCTTCGGTGCACGTCTCCATCTGCCAGAACTTGCCGGTCTCGATGAAGTTGCCGTTGTTCACCACGATGCCGGTGGACCCGGCGTCGCCGGCGACGCCCGCCAGCGCGTTGTCGAACTTGTTGACGAACTCCATCTGGCGCACGCCCAGCGCGTGCACCTCGTCGAGCTGCTTGTCGATCTGCGCGTGGTCGCAGCGGGCCTGCTCGGCGAACACGCCGCAGTCGAACAGCACACTCACCTCGATACCCAGCACCACGGCGAGCTTGCCGGCGTTCATCACGCGCCGCGCCTCGAACGGGTCGGTGACGATGCGGAACCAGCCCTCACCGGGTCCGCCGCTCTGCGCGTCGATGTAGCGCTCCAGCTCCCGGATGCGCTGGGCCTGCAGGCGCACGCCGTCCATCTCGTTGCAGCCGTGCGACTTGTACGGGTAGATCTCGCACAGCACGTTGTTGTCGACCAGCAGGTTGACGAACATGCGCAGGCCGCCGCGCCAGGAGCGCTCCAGCCACTTGTAGTAGACCTGCTCGTGCGTCAGCGAGTCGTAACGCGGCCAGTAGCCGAACGTCGGCCAGCCGACGGTGTCGTGCACGGGCACGTCGCCACCGGCCAGCACGTTCTCCAGCACGGCACCGGCCCCGCCCGGCTCGTGGTCCGGGCAGTCGACCAGCGCGTAGGTGACCCCGTAGCGGTGCCAGGGCCGGCCGCAGCGCGCGCGGCCGCCCAGGAACTCGAACGCCATCATGTGCAGGTGGGCGTCCAGGAACCCGCGCACCTCGCCGGTGGGCGACGCGCCGATGGCCACCGGGCCGTCCACGCCGATCTCCACCTCGGGGAAGGTCGCGCAGCCCTGCGTCCGGGTGAACGCGAAGCGCGTCGCCTTGCCCTTGTCGGCGGCGTCGACCAGGACCAGCCGGCCGTCGCCGCCGGCCGCGAGCGCCTTGCCGGCCGCGGGCAGGGTGATGCGGAAGCCGTTGCCGTGCTCGTCGACGTCCCAGTCGGCCAGCTCGCTGGGCGCCGCCGCGCTGACCACGGCCGCGCCCCGGCCGGTCGCGTCCGCGGCCGCGCCGTCGCCCACGGCGCGCGCGGCCACGCCGGTGGCGCCGATCGAGGCTCCCTCGGCGATGCCGCCCGGCCCGCTGCCGGTGGCGGCGTCGGCCGCGGTGCCCAGCGGCGAGTCGGACGCGGCGACGAAGTCCTGCGCCGACCCGTACAGCAGGTAGCGGCCGAGGTCGGTCGCCTGGAAGTGGAAGGGCTCCGCCCCGGCGGCGTCCGCCGTGGCCGCGAACCCGCCGCCGTCGCGGCGCACGAAGCCCCCGCTGGCGGCCGACTGCACGGCCCAGCACCCGCCGGCCAGGTCGTAGCGGTCCCCCGGCTCGCGCCCCTGCGGGGGATCCGCTGGCGGCTGCTGCGGTCCGGTCGTGTCCGCCAGCGCCTGGATGATCTGGGCGGCGGGGGTGGCCGGGTCCGGCTCCACGACGGGAACCACGGCGCCGGAGGGCGCCGCCGCGAGCAGCGCGACGCCCAGCATGGCGGCAAGGGGGATCATCCAGACGGGGCGGCGCTGGCGCATGGCGAACCTCATGGGACGGCGGGACATGGCGTTCAGGGGGACTATTCGCCGCCGCGCCGCCCGATCCCTTCCGCCGGCGCCGCGCGGCCAGGGCGTCAGGGCTGCGCCCAGGTCCACTCGTCGGCGAGCAGCGCGCGGGCGTCCAGCGACGCGCCGTCCTGGACGTCGGCGCGCGAGCGCGGTGGCAGGGGGCTGTGCCGCGACAGCACCGCGCGGATCGTGGAACCCTCGCTCGTGCTGAGCACGTCGACGCGCTGGGCCACCGCGCGGACGATGTACAGGCCGCGACCGGCTTCGGTGTCCGCGGGCGGCAGGGCGCGCCCGCGCTGGTCCAGGTCCAGGGCCCCCTGGCCGTCGTCGGAGACGTCCACCACGATGGCCGCGTCGGTGAGGCAGACGCCGAGCACCACGCGCCCGCGCGCGCTGCGCATGGCGTTGGACAAAAGCTCGCCGGCCGCCAGGCTGGCGTCATGGGCGTCGACCCCGCGGCGCGACAGCCAGTCGCGCAGCGCGCGGCGTGTCTGGCTGATCTCGGCGGGATCCGGGGAGGCCTCCCAGCTGGCGCGCTGGTCCTCCGCGTGCACCGGGTCGCGGCGCAGCACCAGGGCCAGCGTGTCGTCGCGGCGCTCGGCGCCGGCCAGGGCGCGCGACACCAGCTCGCGCGCGAACTCGTCCGCCGGCAGGTCGGCCACCTCGGCGGCGTGCCGGACCAGGTCGTCCATGCCATCCAGGATGTTCTTGCGCGCCTCGACCAGGCCGTCGGTGTACATCACCAGCGCGTCGCCCGGCTCCAGCACGGTCTCGGAGATCGTGTCGCTGCCGGCGCCGGGCCAGCCGATCACGCCGCCGGAGGCGGCGACCTGCGTGACCTCGCGGCGCGGGGTCACCACGAGCGCCGGCGGGTGGCCGCCGGCGGCGACCCGCAGCCGCCCGGTGTCGGGCGCGTAGCGCGCGACGATGACGGTGGCCACGAGCTCGGGGTGCTGGGCCTGCAGCAACTCGTCGGCGCGGGACACCAAAAGCTCCAGCGGCGTGCCGGACGCGGTCAGGACGCGCAGCGTGTGCACCACGGCGAGCGCGTCCTTGGTGGCGGCCACGCCGTGGCCCAGCACGTCGACCACGGCCACGTGCACCTCCCCGGAGGGCAGCACCTGCCAGTCGTACAGGTCGCCGCCGGTGGGGGCCTTGGGGTCGGAGGACTCGTAGGCGGCGGCCAGCTCGGCTCCCTTCACGGCGATGGGGGCCGGCACCACGGTCTGCTGGAGCTGCTCCACCACCACGCGCCGCGCCGCGTCGGCTTCCAGCAGCTGGGAGAACTGCGCGCGCAGCGCCTCGTGCTCCTCCGCCGGCGTCACGTCGCGGGCCACCACGATCAGCGCCGCCCCGCCCTGCTCCATGGAGCCGGCGCTGTAGGAGCACGTCAGGTGCCGGCGGCGGCCGTCCATCGCCATCAGGCGGATGTCGCGGGGCAGGGATTCCAGCGAGCCGCGGCGCAGGTCGACCTGCTCGCCGGCGGCGGTGCGGACGCGCAGGCGCCGGCCGATGTCCCTGGTGCCCACCACGGACTCGGCCGGCAAGCCGGTGATGTGCTCCAGCGCCGGGTTCCACGTCAGGACCGTGCCGTCCTGGGAGAACGTGCAGATGCCGTCGGAGGCGCTGTCGACGATCTCGGCGAGCTTGCGCCGCTCCTCCAGCACGTCGCCCAGCAGCCGCCCCTTGGCCAGCGCGCCGGCGGTCTCACGCGCCAGCGCCTCGAAGATGGCCAGCTCGCCGCTGCGGGAGCCCGCGAAGCCGCCGCGGTCGAGCACCAGCACGGCGCCCATAAGGCGGTCGCCGTCCATGAGCGGCGCCGCCAGGCAGTCCTTGGCGCCGGCGGCGCGCAGCGCGCGCGACACCGCGTCGCCGTCGTCGGCCGTGACCGCGACGGCGCCCGGCGAGGCCGCCAGGACCCCCTCGAGCGAGGCGACGTTCTCGTCCTCCAGGCGCGAGCCGCAGCCGCCCCGGTCACGGTCGTGGCGGTGGATCTCGCGGCCGCCGTCCACGCGCAGCACCAGCTCGGCGGCGTGCGCGTCGAAGGCCACGGTCAGCTCCGCCAGGTACTCCGGGATGGCGGCCATGGGCTGCAGCGGTTCGGCCAGGCGCCGCGC
>DATMKC010000222.1:0-4106 GCA_035553555.1 Egibacteraceae bacterium
GCCCTCGCCGATCACCACCACGCCGTCCATCGACACGGTCGCCAGCAGCAGCCGCATGGCGTCCACCGCCGCCTGGTCGCCGGACTCCTTCTGGTTGCGGCCCATCCAGCGGCCCGCGGCCAGCGCCGCCGCCTCGGTGGCGCGCACCAGCTCCAGCGCCAGGTTGCGGTCGGGGGCCTCGGGCGTTCGTGGCGTCACTGCGTCACCTCATGACAGCGATTCGGGCGGGCTCGGGGGCTTGGCCGGGAGCATACCCAGCCCGCAAACATCGCCGCTCGGGTGTCAGCGCACCTTGCCGGCCCCGCGCAGCCAGGCCGCCTTGGGGTCCGGCATCGTGAGCGCCGCGTAGTCGCCGCCGGACTCCGTGACGGCGTGCAGCGCGTCGTTCTCCGCGGCGATGCGGTCCCCCGAGCCGGAGAACGCGAGGAACTGCCGCTTGAGGTAGCGCACCGCGTCGAGGTTGTTCGCGGCGATCTGGCCCGCCACCTCCAGGGCGCCCTCCAGGGCGGACCCTGCCTCGGCCAGCCGCTGCGCGAAGCCGATGCGCAGGGCCTCCTCGGCGTCGAACGTGCGCGACGTCAGCACCAGGTCCTTCGCGGTGCCCAGGCCCACCAGGCCGACGAGCTTGGCGGCGCCGACCGGGATGCCCAGGGCGGCGCCCGGAAAGCGGAAGCGCGCCGTGGTGTCCGCCACGCGCAGGTCGCAGGCGGCCGCGACCTCGATGCCGCCACCGACGCAGTGGCCCTCGATCGCGGCGACGGTCGGCTTGGGACAGGTCCCGACCGCCTCGTAGAGCTGGCAGAACAGGTCCATGCGGCGGACCTGACCGTCACGGTCCAGCTCCTCGCGCAGGTCCGCGCCGGCGGAGAAGGAGCCCGCGTCGCCGGTCAGCACGACGCCGCGCACGCCATCGTCGGCGACGGCGTCGGCCAGGCCGTCCAGCAGCGCCATGAGCATCGCCGTGTTCATGGCGTTGCGCGCCTCGGGGCGGCTCATGCGCAGCACGCGCAACTCGGCGTGCGGCTCGACGATCACGGTCACGGGCTGCTCCTGTCACGTCGGAGCCGCCCAGCCTAGTCGGTACGGACTGCAGGCAAATGACCCATCCGGGCCATGGCGGCGCGCGCGGGCCGCTCCCATGCTGGTGTGTGGCCCACCCGTCACGGTGGCGCCGGGCGGGCGGCGCACGCGCGCACACGTTGCGAGGGGAACGAGGTCGGTAGGTGAGCCGCGAGCTTGAGGAGCCGGATGGCCTGCGGCGGACCGATGCCGCGATGCGCCGGGTCCGGTGGGCGGGCTGCGCGTTCGTGCTGCTGCAGTTCGGCCTGTACCAGGCGCCCGCGGGCGTGGAGATGCCGTTCGCGCGCTGGCCCGTGGCCTTCCTCCTGGCCGGCGTGCTCGCCGCGCTGAACGTGGCCGCCATGGCCACGCGCCACGTCTTCGGCGAGCGCGGCCTGCGCGCGCTCGGCCGTGCCCAGTGGGCCCTGGACGCCGCCGTGATCATGGCCGTGGTATGGCTGTTCTCCTTCGACTCGACTTCGGCGCTTTGGGCGCTGCTGGTGGTGCCGATCCTGGAGGGGGCGCTGCGGGGGCAGCTGGCCGGCGCGCTCGGCACCTGGGCCTCGCTCGGCGTGCTGTACCTGGTTCGCGACGCGTGGGCGGCGGCCACCTACAGCCACCGGGAGTTCCTGGTGCCGTCGGTGACCTACCGGCTGGGCATCCTGCTCCTGGTGGCGCTGACGGCCGGGATGCTGGCGCGCAACCTCCGAGACCAGATGCGCGCGCACGCCGGGCTCCGCCTGGTCGCGGAGCGGCGGGCCGAGCTGCTCGGCGTCGTGGCTTCCGCCGGGCGCACCCCCGCCACCGATGTCGAGTCGGTGCTCGCCGGCCTGGCCGACGCCGCCCTGCGGCTGGGCTTCGACGCGTGCGAGATCTGCGTGCTGGATCACGATGGCGAGACGTACACCGTGCGCTGTGCCAAGGGCCTGCCCGCCGCCTACGAGCGCGGCGCCGTCCCGGCCACCACCGGCCTCGCCGGCGTCGCGATCGCGCGGCGGGAGACCGTCGTGGTCGACGACTACAGCAGCTGGCCCGGCGGCGTGCGCACCGTGCGGGAAGCCGGGTTCCACACCGCCGTGGCGGCGCCCATCATCTCGGCCGGTGAGGTCGTCGGGGTCATGGCCGCCGGGCGCCTGGACCACGAGCCGACCGACGAGGACCAGGTCGACTGCCTCGAGCTGCTGGCCACGAACGCCGGTGCCGCCGTGGAGAACCAGCGCCGCCTCGCCGAGCGCGCCTCGTACGAGGACCGCCTCACCCATCAGGCCTATCACGACTCCCTGACCGGCCTGCCCAACCGCGCGCGCTTCATGGAGGTGCTGGACGCCTCCATCCGCGACCGGCTGGAGGAGGTCGCGGTGTGCTACGTCGACCTGGACCGGTTCAAGACCGTCAACGACAGCCTGGGCCACGAGGTCGGCGACGAGCTGCTGCGTGCCGTGGCCGACCGGCTGCGGGAGCACACGCCCGCGGACGGCCTGGTGGCCCGGCTGGGCGGCGACGAGTTCACCGTGCTGCTGCGGGGTCCCGGCGCACTGACCCGCGCCCCGCGCCTGGCCCAGCGGCTCACCGCCGCCCTGCGCGCCCCGTACCAGCTGGGCGAGCGGGAGCTGTACGTCTCCGGCAGCGTCGGCGTGTCCATGAGCGGCGGTGCCGAGCACGGCTCCAGCGAGCTGCTGCGGCGCGCCGACCTGGCCATGTACCGGGCCAAGGAACAGGGCCGCGACCGCGTCGCCCTGTACCAGCCGGCGCTGGGTGAGCGGCTCATCCGCCGCATGGAGGTCGAGACCGGCATGCGGCGAGCACTGGAGAAGGGCGAGTTCCGCCTGCACTACCAGCCGATCTACTCCCTGGCCGAGGGCACCATGGTGGGCGCGGAAGCGCTGCTGCGCTGGCAGCGCGACGGCGTCACGGTGCCGCCGGCGGAATTCCTCACCGCCGCGGAGGAGACCGGCGTGATCGTGCCGCTCGGGGGCTGGGTCCTGCGCGAGGCGGCCAGCCAGCACCGAGCCTGGCTGGACCGCCACGGCGTCGCCCTGCCCCTGTCGGTGAACGTGTCTGCCGTACAACTGCGCCACCCCAAGCTGGCCGACCACGTCGAGCGCGCGCTGGAGCTGTCCGGCATGGAGCCGGGGATGCTCGTGCTGGAGGTGACCGAGGGCGGCATCGCCGCCGACGTCGAGGGGCTGGCGCAGCTGCACCGCCTGCGCGCGCTGGGCGTGCGCCTGGCCCTGGACGACTTCGGCACCGGATGGTCCTCGCTCACCCGCCTGCGCGGCATGCCGTTCGACATCCTCAAGATCGACAAGGGGTTCGTGGCGCGCCTGCCGGACGACGAGCGCAGCATCGCGATCGTGCGCAGCGTGGTCAGCCTGGCAGAGGAGCTGGGCATGACGGTGACCGCGGAAGGCATCGAGCACGACGAGCAGCGCTGGGCCGTGCAGGCGCTGGGCTGCACCCACGGGCAGGGCTACCACCTGGGCCACCCGATGGAGGCGGACATCGCCGAGGCACTGGTGGCGTCGCTGTCGCCACTGCGCAAGGTGCGCCTGCTGGGACGCGCGGTGGAGACGGGTCGTTGATCCGACTGCTCCACTGCGCGAGCATGCGCGCGTGGGGATCAAAGACGCTCTGCTGCCGCCCGATCAGCCGCGCTGGCTGACGGCCGCCTTCGCGCCCGCCCTCGTCGGCCACGGCGTGGCGGGCTTCGGCCTGTACTGGGACATCGCCTGGCACATCGACGCGGGCCGTGACGAGAAGCTCCTCACCGCTCCGCACACGCTGATCCTGGCCGGCCTGCTGCTCATCGCCGTGTCCGCGTGCGCGGGGCTGTACCTGGCGGCGCGCGAGGGACGGCGCCTGCCGCGCGGCCTGCTTGCCGCCGCCTTCGCGGGCGGCATGGCCGTGATCGGCTTCCCGCTCGACGAGCTGTGGCACTCCGCGCGCGGCAGGCGCCGTCCCTCGCGCGCCGCCAGGTACAGCCCCGCGCACGCGGACACGGCGATGAGCAGCAGGCCGGCCAGGATCAGCGTGTGCGGAGCGGTGAG
>DATMKC010000223.1:0-4184 GCA_035553555.1 Egibacteraceae bacterium
CCGATGGCACCATGACGTGATGCCCGTTCACCCCCTCGACGCGCTGGACGCGATCCTGTCCGCCCACCCCGGCGCCTCGCGGCGCCCCGGGCAGGAGGCGATGTGCGCCGCGGTCGCGCAGGCCGTGGCAGAGCGGCGCCACCTCCTGGTGGAGGCCGGCACCGGCGTGGGCAAGAGCTTCGCCTACCTGGCGGTCGCCGCCACCCTGGGCCGGCGCGTCGTCGTCGCCACGGCCACCAAGGCGCTGCAGGAGCAGCTCGTGGGCAAGGACCTGCCCGCGGTCGCCGACGCCCTGGAGCCCCTGCTGGGCCGCCGCCTGCGCTTCGCCATGCTCAAGGGCCGCGGCAACTACCTGTGCCTGGCCAAGGCCGCCTCGGCCTCGCGCGCGATGGCCGGGCTGGACGACACCCTGCTCGCGGACCTGCCGAGCAGGGCCGACGACGAGGACGCCGTCGCCCAGCTCGCCTGGTGGGCGTGGCAGACCGAGACGGGTGACCAGGCCGAGGTGCCGTTCGAGCTCAAGCCCGCCCAGTGGCGGCACGTCAGCACCGACGCACGCGAGTGCCCGGGTGCCGGCGACTGCGCCTTCGGCGAGGAGTGCTTCGCCGAGCGGGCGCGGCGCCAGGCCATGAGCGCCGACATCGTGGTGGTGAACACCCACCTGTACACGCTGCACGCCATGCTCGAGGCGGAGGGCGCGGGGCTGTTGCCGCCGCACGACCTCGTCATCGTGGACGAGGCGCACACGCTGGAGGACATCGCCGTGGGCGCGTTCTCCGTGGAGGTCTCCGGCGTGCGGCTGCGCTGGCTGGCCGGGCGCGTGCGCGCCATCGTCGACGGCGGCAAGGCCGACGCCGCGCTGCAGCGCGCCGCCGACGGCCTCGACGTGGCTCTCGGGCCGCTGCGCGGCGAGCGCGTCGACCCGGCCGACGGCAGCCTCGGCGCGGCGCTGGCCGCCACGTCCAAGGCCGCGCTGGCCGCCGTGGAGGAGCTGAGCGGCATCGCGCCCACCTCCGAGGACGCGGTAACGCGCCACCGCATGGCGATGCGAGCCGCCGAGTCGCTGGTCACGGACCTGGCCGTCGCGCGGGCGGCCGGCGCCGGCGAGGTCGCCTGGGTCAAGGACAGCGGCGCGCTGGCGGTCTCGCCGGTCGAAGTCGGCCCGGCCCTGGCCGACACGCTGTTCTCGCGGCGCACCGCGGTGCTCACGTCGGCGACCCTGGGCATCGGCGGCTCCTTCGAGCCGCGCGCGTTCCGGCTCGGCCTCGGCGAGGAGCGCCCGCTCACCCCCGCGGACGACGGCCGCGGCGCGTGGCCGCCCGAGGCCGCCGTGGACGAGGACGGCGAGCCGGAACCGCACACGCTGGAGTGGTCGGGCCTGGCGGTGGAGAGCCCGTTCGACTACCAGGCCAGCACGCTGCTGTACTGCGCCGTGGACCTGCCCGAACCCAACAGCGACGCGTTCCGCGACGCGGCCACGCGGCGTCTGGCGGAGCTGATGCGCGCCGCGGGCGGCCGGACCCTTGCGCTGTTCACCAGCCACGCGGCGCTGCGCCACGCCGCCGAGGCGCTGCCCGGCATGGTCGACTTCCCGCTGCTGGTCCAGGACGAGGCGCCGCGCGGCCTGCTGATGGAGCGCTTCGTCGCCGAGGAGGAGGCGTGCCTGCTCGCCACGCTGGGCTTCTGGCAGGGCGTCGACGTGCCGGGCCGCAGCCTCAGCCTGGTGGTCGTGGACCGGTTGCCGTTCCCGCACCGCAACGACCCGCTCATGCAGGCCCGCCGCGAGCTGGCCACCGCCAGGCGCCGCTCGGCGTTCATGGAGGTGGACCTGCCGCACGCCGCGACGCTGCTCGCGCAGGGCGTCGGGCGGCTGATCCGCTCCAGCGCCGACCGGGGCGCGGTCGCGGTCCTGGACCGCCGCCTGGCCACCAAGGACAGCTACCGGCCGACGCTGCTGCGCAGCCTCCCGCCCATGCCGCGCACGCGCGAGCTGAGCGAGGCGGTGGCGTTCCTGGAGCACTGCGTCACGGCCGCGGCGGGCATGCCTGCCGGCGGGGCCCGCGGCGCCGCCGGTGCCCGGGGCTAGAATCCCGCTCCCGCCAGGAGGCCACCACATGCCGCAGTTGCACGCCGCCGCCGCAGACCCCCGCCAGGTCGACGCCGACCTCGTCGTCGTGCCCGTCTACAAGGCGGGCATCGAGGGACCCGGGGCCGGCCTGGTGCTGCGCGCGCTGGGCATGGACGCGTTCCCCGTCACGCCGTCCTTCCGGGGCGACATCGGCCAGCACCTGCTGATCGCCGCGCCGGGCCTCGCCGCAGGCGGCGTGCTGCTGGTCGGCCTGGGGCGCATGGACGCCACGTCGCCCGCGCAGCTTCGCCGGGCCGCCGGCGTGGCCGCCCGCGCGGCGACCGGAGCGCGCCGCGTCGCCACCACCCTGGCGGAGGTGCATCCCTCCGCCGAGGCGGTCCAGGCCGTGGCGGAGGGCTTCCTGCTGGGCGCCTACCGCGACCGGCGCTTCCGCTCCTCCGGCGACGGCGACCAGCCCGAGCTGGAGTCGCTGACCGTGCTGGTGCCGTCGAGCCACGTCGCCGCGGCGGAGCAGGCGCTGGGGCGCGCCGACATCGCGGTGCGCGCCACCATCACCGCCCGTGACCTGGTGAACCTGCCCCCCGACCGCAAGCGCCCGCCCGCGTTCGCCGACACGGTCGCGGAGCTGCTGGCGGGCCGCTGCGAGGTGCGCGTGCGCGACGAGCACGACCTGGAGGCCGAGGGCTTCGGCGGCATCCTGGCGGTGGGGCGCGGCTCGGAGGCGCCGCCGCGGCTGGTGGAGCTGCGCTACCGGCCCGCGAGCCCGATCGGTCACGTGGTGCTGGTGGGCAAGGGCATCACGTTCGACAGCGGCGGGCTGTCGCTCAAGCGCGGCGGCGGCATGAACACCATGAAGTCCGACATGGCCGGCGCCGCGGCGGTCGTCGGCGTATTCGACGCGCTTGCCGAGCTGGACGTGCCGCTGGAGGTCACCGGCCTGCTGGCGTGCGCGGAGAACATGCCGGGTGGCGACGCGCAGCGCCCCGGCGACGTGCTGCGCGCCTACGGCGGCATCACCGTGGAGGTCCTGGACACCGACGCGGAGGGGCGCCTGGTCCTGGCCGACGCGCTCGCGTACGCCGCCGGGATGAAGCCCGACGCCATCGTGGACCTGGCCACCCTCACCGGCTCCATCGTCACCGCCCTGGGCCGCTACGCCGCCGGTGTCATGGGCACCGACGACGGGTTGCGCGACGCGCTGTGCCGCGCCGCGGAGGGCGCCGGCGAGCCGCTGTGGCCGATGCCGCTGTGGCCGGAGCTGGAGCGCTTCCTGGACTCCGCCGTCGCCGACATCAACAACACCGCCGACGGGCCGGGTGGCGGCGCGGTCACCGCCGCGATGTTCCTGCGCCGCTTCGTGGGCGAGGTGCCGTGGGCGCATCTGGACATCGCCGGGCCGGCGTTCCTGCCCGGGGATCTGGCCGACGGGTACCTCCCCCCAGGCGGCACCGGCTACGGCGTGCGGACGCTGCTGGCCTGGCTGGAGCACCGCGCCGCCTGATCCACCCCGGGTCAGGTCTGGCAGGAGGGGCAGAAGAACAGCCGCCGCCCGGCGAGGGGCTTTTCCACCACCGCCGTCCCGCAGCGGCGGCACGGCAGCCCGGCGCGGTGATACACGAAGCGGTCCTTGCCGCGCCCCTCCGGCTCGCGCCGGTCGCGCTCGGCCGCCGGCACCGTGGCGATGCGGTTGCGCCGCACGCCGTCGCGCAGCATGCGCGTCACGGTGTCCCACAGGCAGCGCGCCTCGTCCTCGCTGAGCGCGCTCGCCGGGCGCTCCGGGTGGATGCCGCAGGCGAACAGCGCCTCGGCGCGGAAGACGTTGCCGACGCCGGCGATCAGCGACTGGTCCAGCAGCGCGGCGCCGACGGGCGTGCGCCGCGCGCGCAGCGCGTCCAGGAACGGTCCCGGCCTGCCGTCGCGGCGCAAGGGGTCCGGTCCCAGGCGCGCGAACAGCGCCTCCGCCTCCGCCGGGCCCCAACGTGCGCTGGCGCTTCGGCGCCGAGGACACCACCGTCGATCTCGTGGGGGCCACCGCGTGCGAGCTGTGGGGCCCGGCGGCGGCGCCACGGGCCGGTGCGTGGTGAACGTGCCGTAC
>DATMKC010000224.1:0-2048 GCA_035553555.1 Egibacteraceae bacterium
CACCTGGGCGGCTCGGCGCGCGCGGTCAAGCTGCCGGGGGACTACCGGCGCGCCGCCGTGGCCGCCGCCCGGCACATGGGGCTGAACGTGGCGGGCGTGGACCTGCTGCCCAGCGACGAGGGCCCCATGGTCCTGGAGGTCAACTCCTCCCCCGGGCTGGAGGGGATCGAGAAGTCCACGAAGGCCGATGTCGCCGACGCCGTGATCGCCTACATCGAACGCAACGTGCGCAAGGGCTCCAGCTACGACCGGGGCGGCCGGTGATCGGCGCCGGCACGCTGTTGCTGGGCGGCGCCGAGGTCCCGCAGGGCGCGCGCACGGACCTGCTGCTCAAGGTCAGCGAGAGCTACACCGGCGACCGCACCTCCATCCCGGTCACCGTGGTCAACGGCGACCAGCCCGGCCCGGTGCTGTTCGTGACCGCCGCGATCCACGGCGACGAGCTCAACGGCATCGGCATCGTGCGGGACCTGCTGGGGCGGGTGGAGCCGGGCGCCGTCGCCGGCGCGCTGATCTGCGTGCCCGTCGTCAACGTGCTCGGCATGCAGTTCCACAGCCGCTACCTGCCGGACCGCCGCGACCTCAACCGCTGCTTTCCCGGGTCCGCCGGCGGGTCGACGGCCAGCCGCATCGCGCACACGGTGATGACGGAGATCGTCCAGCAGTCCGACGCCGGCGTGGACCTGCACACGGCCGCGAACCGGCGCATGAACCTGCCGCAGGTGCGCACCAGCCTGGCCGACCCGCGTGCGCGTGACCTGGCGCGCGCGTTCGGCGCCCCGTTCGTGATCGACGCCAGCATCCGCCCCGGCTCCCTGCGCGACGCGGCGGACCGCGTGGGCGTGCCGGTGCTCACCTACGAGGGCGGGCAGGCACTGCGCTTCGAGGACGACGTCATCGCCGTGGGCGTGGCCGGCGTGCTGCGCGTCATGGGCGCGCTGGGGATGCTGGACCACGCCCCGCCGCAGGGCGACGGCGACGTGGTCGAGTGCGACGAGACGCACTGGATCCGGGCCGACCACGGCGGCATCCTCGACCTCCACGTCGCCCCGGGTGACCTGGTCATGGAAGGCCAGCCGCTGTGGACCGTCACCGGCCCGTTCGGCCGCGAGCGCAGCCAGAAGGTGAGCCCGTACGAGGGCTACGTGATCGGCATGACCACGCTGCCGCTGGTCAACCCCGGGGATGCCGTGCTGCACATCGCGGTCCCTGGCGTGCGCGGGGCGGCGTCCATCGACGAGCCGACGGACGAAGAGGACCTGCTGGGCGTGGAGTCCGGCGAGGGCGACGAGGAGACGGACTGACATGGCCGGACGCGCTGAGCCCTGGCTGACGCCCCAGCGCCTGCTGGGCCTGGTGCTGACCCTGGTCGGCGCGTGGGTGGCCCTGCAGGTCGTGCGCGCCTTGCGCGACGTGCTCATCATGCTGCTGGTGGCGCTGTTCCTGTCCTTCGCCATGGAGCCGGCGGTCCAGCACCTGGCACGGCGAGGCTGGCGGCGGGGAGCCGCGACCGGGGCGGTCTTCGCGGTCTTCGCCCTGGTGGGCATGCTGGTGCTCGCGGCCATGACGCCGCTGGTGATCACGCAGGTCAACGGCCTCATCGAGAGCGCGCCGCGCTCGGTGAACGAGGTCATCGAGGCCGCCAACCGCCTGCCGTTCGTGAACCTCGAAGCCACGCCGGAACTGCGCCAGGAGATCGAGGACTTCGGCGAGCGTTTCGGCGAGCGGCTCAGCAGCGCGGCGCTCAGCGCCGCCGGCGACGTGGTGAGCGTGGGCGGCGCCGCGATCGGCCTGGTGATCCAGGTGCTGGCCATCGGGCTGGTGACCTTCTACCTGGTGGCGGACGGCCCGCGCTTCCGCCGGACGCTGGCGCGCCCGCTCCAGCCGGCGCGCCAGCGCGAGATGCTCGCGATCTGGGAGATGGCCGTCGCCAAGACGGGCGGCTACATCTACAGCCGGGTGCTGCTGGCGGTGATCGCCGCGGTGGTGCACGCGGTCGCCCTGCTGGTGCTGGGCGTGCCGTTCCCGCTGCCGCTGGGCATCTGGAT
>DATMKC010000225.1:0-3153 GCA_035553555.1 Egibacteraceae bacterium
GCGTCACCAGGCGCCCGGATCACCTGCACCACCGTGCCACCGACCTGGTCGACGATGCCGCCAGCCTCCGGCGCCGATCGACTACAGCCCGCCGGTGGGTGTGGCACCGCCGGTGGAGTCGATCGATGACTACACGCCGCCGGCCGCGGCGCCGGAGGCTGGCGGCATCGTCGACCAGGTCGGTGGCACGGTGGTGCAGGTGATCCGGGCGCCTGGTGACGCGTTGCGCCTGCTGTCCCGTGACCCGAAGCAGGCGGCGGCGTGGATGGCTGCACTGGCGCTGTTCTGCCTGGCGGTCATGGCGGTCAGACGGCGTCAGCAGGCCATGGCGCTCCTGGAAAACTGACGGACCACCGTCAGCGAAGGCTCCGGTTGTCCGTATTGCCCTGTGGCGGTGTCACGGGTGACACTGCCCCAGGGCCGGACGTCCGGATGCGGGGGTTGTGGAGTGCGGGGGAATCGAGTTGCGGCGGGTGCGCTGGCGTGGTGCGTCGCCATGACGATGGGCGGCGCCGCCTTGGCGGCGCGGCACGAGGTGTCGGGCGCCGATCCGACGGGCTCCGCGCAGGCCCGCGTATGGGTCGACTACGCGCCGGGCAGCACCAAGGTGGGTCACCAGGTGGATATGCGGCCAGCCCAGCCGGGCGCGCCGGACGGCGGCGGCTCGCCGACCGACTCGCTGGGGCAGTACGGCTCCTTCGTCGAGTCACTCATCGACACCCTGCTGCCGGTCTCCCCGGATCCGGAGGCGTGGTACGTCCCCGCGGCTGAGCCGCCAACGGTGGACGCCGGTCCGCACCTGCCGGACCTCGCACCGCTCCCGGCGTGGAGCATCTACCTGGACGAATCGATCGTCGGCACGACGGCGGGCGACTTCGCCCTTGCGACGGCCGCCGGGGAGGACCCCTTCGGCGGCAGCCAGAGGGCCATCCGCTTCGGCGCCACCATCGCCAACCACGGCCGCCACAGCCTTGAGGTGGTCGGCGTGCCCCAGCCCACGGGCGACGAGGACCATGTTCGCGTGGACGCCCGCCAGTGCGTGCGCTTCGCCGGGGCCCGTGTGGCCGGCGGGGAGCGCACTTGTGTGGAGTACAAGCAGGTCGGCTCGCTGGTCTTCCATGTGCAGCACGGCCATTTCCACATCGACGGCTTCGCCCAGTACCGGCTGCTCAAGGACGCCGGTGGACGCCCGGACGAGCGCGCGGTGGTGAGCCGGTCCGAGAAGGTCGGCTTCTGCATGGGCGACACGGACTGGCTCGGCAAGGGCGAGCTCGTCGTGGACCATGGCTGGTACCGGGAGTGCCGCCACACGGCGCCCAACGTGCCCGTGACGGTGCGCCAGGGCGTCTCGCCGCAGTGGGGTGACAGCTACGGGCCTGGTCTGCCGGGCCAGCACCTGGTCATCGAGGGCGTCCCCGACGGCGTGTACTGGGTCGCGATCACGGTGAACCCGCCGAACGTGCCGGGCGCCGTGTCGCTGTTCGAAACCAACCGGGGCAACAACACGTCCTACCGGAAGGTGCAACTGCTGAAGGGCGGCACCGAGGTAAAGGTTCTCTAAGCACGCGGAACGTGGCAAACCCGTTGTGTGGGACGCCGTTCTGCCGCACACTGGCGCGGCGAGGCGCGGGGTCTCGCGAGGGGTGGGGGGAACGGACGTGAAGCGGGTCGGAATCGCGGCGCTCCTGGCGCTGCTGCTGGTCACGGTGGGTTGTGGCGCGCGCGTCGAGCCGGGCCCTGCCGTGGCGTTGCAGGAGACGGCTGCTCCCGTTGACGGCGATGGTGTCACGGACCCGTCGCAGGCCGGCCCGCTGGACGGCACCGCCGCCGATGGGCAGGGCGCGACATCCGCCCCGGTCGAGGCGCAGTCCTCCGCGCCACCGCCACCACAGCCGGGCGCCTCGCCCGACTACGGCCCGAAGCACAACAACGGCGTGGTGCGCATCGAGTTGTCGGCGACCTGCGTGAAGCCGGGCGACCTGCTGGTGATCACGTTCCGCACGCCGCCCAAGGCCGGCCTCGGCATGATCATCGGCTACTCGGACAACCAGCCCCACGGCGCCATGCTGACCGGGGA
Source organism: Egibacteraceae bacterium (assembly GCA_035553555.1). Taxonomy (GTDB): domain Bacteria; phylum Actinomycetota; class Nitriliruptoria; order Euzebyales; family Egibacteraceae; genus DATMKC01. The sequence goes on from DATMKC010000225.1 coordinate 2,078, forward strand.
GTCCGACGCCAACGGGGTGTACGTGTGGCGAGTGCCCGTGGACCCCACGGTCCCGGACGGCCAGGCCACCGTGCTGGTCACGTCGACGGGTGCCAATTGGGAGCAGGAGGGCGGCGGCACCGCGGACGCCAAGTTCCAGGTCGCCCGAGGTGGATGCTGACAGCGCCCGTTGCGGGCGACCTCTTTTGAGAAGGAGCATGAGATGGAAAAGCGGTGGCGCGGGCGCGCCGCGCGAGTGGCGGCGGGTGCCCTGGCGGCGATGCTGCTGGCCGCCTGCGGTGGCGGCACGGCCGGCGGGGACGACCACAGCCCGACCGCCACGGCCGAGGAAACGGAAGCGGCCGCGAATAGCCAGGTCGACAAGTCGCGGACCTACCGGGCGAAGGTCCACGCGGAGGGGACGGGCGCGGCGCCGTTCACCTGGGACGGGGAGCAGGAAGTCGTGCTCACCCGTGTGGGTGGGCCCGACATCGACGTGAACCTGTTGTCGGCAGGCTTTGCGGTCCCGGAGATCGTGACAGACGACCCCGCACACCGCTTTCGCTGGGCGTTCGACCTCCTGAACGCCTACGAGGACCAGCCCGGCACGTTCCAGATCACGGCCGACCCGGTCAACGCCCAAGGGCTGAAGAGCAAGGCGTTCCTCATCTGGATGAAGGTGAAGGACGAGCACAAGGACAAGGAAGCGGTCTTCGAGATGGACGAGGTCGAGTACCTCAAGGAGTTCAACCAGCTCCAGGAGCCCTGCACCGTGGAGGTCGGTCCCAACGAGTCATCCGGGACGCTCACGTGCACCGCGCTGGCCACGGCGGAGGGCGAGGTCGCCGGGCTCACGGTCACCTGGGAGGAGATCCCGGGATAGCGCGATCGCGCGCTGGTGGGGAACGCTCGGGCGCGAGTCGGCTAGACTCGCGCCCGACGCGTGTCCGGGGCTGGCGGAAATCGCCGCGGGAGCGAGTGAACCGGACGGCGTCGGGCGGCGTTACCAAGACGTTCTTAGCGTAAGCACGGGGATCGCGGTCGCGTATCACGCCGCGTGTCGGTGAGCCCGGACGGGATGGGCTCGGTGGGACCGG
>DATMKC010000226.1:0-3681 GCA_035553555.1 Egibacteraceae bacterium
GGTGTCGACGGTCAGCGTCACGGGGCGCTGCCGCCCGGCCGCGTCGGTGAGCAGCAGGTCCGTCTCCGGGATGCGCGGCAGCAGCCGGGCGTCGGCCTGGAGCGGTTTGACGCAGCTCCACCACTCCATGCCGGCCTCGTCGGCCAGGGGCACCGCCTCGGCGGCGTCGCGGCCGGCCAGCGCGCCGGCGGGCGTGCCCAGCAGGCGCGCCGCCATCGCGTTGGCCCGCACGATGCGCCCGCCGCCGTCGACCAGCACCACCGCGTCGGGCAGGAGGTCCAGCTCACCGTTCACGCCGCCCCAGCCCTTCCGCCGCCCCGGCCATGGCGCTGCCTCGCCGCCTCGTACACGAACACCGCAACCGTAGCGGCGAGGTTGAGCGACTCGGCGGACCCCGTCCACCCGGGCCGCGCGCCCGCGTGGATGGGCGCCGCGGCCGCCACGTCGCAGGCCTCGACCACGGCGTCGTCCAGGCCGTGCGCCTCGTTGCCGAACAGCACCGCCGTGGGGCGGGTGAAGTCGACGTCGGTGAACGGCACCGCGCCGCGCGGCGCGGCGGCGACCACCTGGAGGCCGCGCGCCCGGCACGCGGCGAGCAGCGCCTCCTCGTCCGCGTCGGTGACGACGGGCAGGTGGAACACCGAGCCGGCCGAGGCGCGCACCGCCTTGGGGTTGCCGGGGTCGACGCTGCCCCGCGTGAGCACGACCACGTCGGCGCCGCCCGCGTCGGCCGAGCGGATGATCGCCCCGGCGTTGCCGGGGTCGCGCACCTGCGACAGCGCCACGACCAGCGGCGCGCCCGCGCGGCACACCTCGTCCAGCGTGGCGTCCAGGGCGGCGCCCGGCAGCGCCGCGACGCCCACGAGCCCCTGCGGGGTCACCGTGTCGGACAGCCCGCCCAGCACCTCCGGCGTGACCACCATGACGGTGGCCCCCGCCGCCTCGGCGCGCGCCACCAGCTCCGCCTCGCGGGAGGCGGCCTCTGCGGTCACGAAGAGCCTGCGCAGGTGGGGCAGCGCCTCGCGCACCACCTCCGGGCTCTCCACCAGGAACTCGCCCGCCCTGGCGCGCTCGGTGCGCCGGGCAAGCTTGCGCGCGGCCTTCACGGCCGCGTTGCCCGGGCTCGTGACGACCGTCACGGCGCGCTCAGCCGAGCGCGCTCTTCGCGACGGCGACCAGCTCGCGGAACGCCGCCGGGTCGTTCACCGCCAGGTCGGCCAGGACCTTGCGGTCGACCTCGACCTCGGCCCTGCGCAGCCCGTTGATGAAGCGGCTGTAGGACAGGCCGTCCTGCCGCGCCGCCGCGTTGATGCGGGTGATCCAGAGCTTGCGGAAGTCGCCCTTGCGCGCGCGACGGTCGCGGTACTGGTACCGCATCGCGTGCAGGACGGACTCGTTGGCGATCCGGTACCGGCGGCTGCGGGCGCCGCGGAAGCCCTTGGCGCGCTCGAGGACGGCGCGCCGCTGCTTGCGTGCGTGGACTCCACGCTTCACGCGTGCCATGAATCGTTGCTCCTTGTTCGTGCGGGAGGGGCAGGGTCAGCCGTTGTAGCCGCGCAGCAGCTTCTTGATCTGCTTGGCGTCTCCACCGGTCAGCTCGCCCTCCTGGGACAGGCGGCGCTTCCGCTTGCTGCTCTTCTTCTCCAGGATGTGGTTCATGTTCATCCGCTCGTGAAGGACCTTGCCGGTCTTCGTCACGCGGAAGCGGTCCTTGGTCCCGGAGTGCGTCTTCTGCTTGGGCATCGGATCGTTCCTGTCAGCTGGTGGCTTCGGCCTGGTCTTCGACCTGCACGTCGGCCTGGTCTGCGGTCTCGTCTGGGGTCTCGTCCGGGGTCTCGTCTGGGGTCTCGTCCGGCGTCTGGGCCGCCTCGCCGTCCTCGCCGCTGCGCGCCGCCTCGACGACGTGCTTGTGCGGGGCGAGCACCATGATCATGTTGCGGCCGTCCTGGTTCGGCGCGCTCTCGACGTAGGCGAGCTCGGCCATGTCGTCCGCCAGGCGGTCGAGGATCTTGCGGCCCAGCTCCGCGTGGGCCATCTCGCGCCCGCGGAACATGATGGTCGCCTTCACCTTGCTGCCCTCGCGCAGGAAGCGCTCGACGTGGCGCGACTTCGTGGCGTAGTCGTGCTTGTCGATCTTGGGCCGCATCTTCATCTCTTTGATGACGATGTGGCTCTGGCGCTTGCGCGCCTCCTTCGCCTTGACGTCCTGCTGGTACTTGAACTTGCCGTAGTCCATGACCCGGCAGACCGGCGGAGCCGCGTTTGGCGCGACTTCAACGAGGTCCAGGGACAGATCGCGCGCCAGGCGCAGCGCCTCCGCCAGAGGCTTCACGCCAAGCTGCTCGCCGTCCTCCCCGATGAGGCGGACTTCGGGCACACGGATCTGCTCGTTGATGCGGGCGTCTCGCTCGATGCTGGTTCCCTCCTGGTGTGCGGGTGGCGCGACCGGACCGGCGGAGACCCGCTGCGGGCAACACGAAGGCCGCTCGCGAGTGACGCGGCGGCCTGTTTCCCTCCGGCGCACGACGACGGGCGGAGCGCACCTGCTCCGCGTCTGGGCGCCGACCTGTCCGAGTGCGGTCCGGATCTGGTCCGGCTGCCCCGACAGGTGGGAGGCTGGCCGCCTCCACTTGTCCGACATGCGATTGTTCGCGTTCCGTGAGCGGGCCTCGCCGACGGTCGCGGTCCACGAAGTGTAGCGGGGCGCCACCACGGGCGCGACCGCCCCCGTTTCCCCGTTCGAACGGGTGCGGGCACCGCGGCATTTCGCGGTCACTGCACCCGTTCGCGGCTCAGCGGACGGGTGGCGCGCCCTTGCCCGGCACCCACAGCCGGTCGGTCATGCGTTTCTGCGGCTCGCTCATGGTGGGGCCGCCGGCCTGCGGGGCGCCGCCATCGGGACCGCCGCCCTCCTGCGCCTGGGCGCTGCCGCCGTCCTGGGCCGGCGGGATCGGCTCGCCCTGCATGGCGGCGAGCTCGCGCTCGGCCTGCACCTGCGCGGTCTGCAGCTGGACGACCGCGTTCTGCAGCGCCTCGGCCAGCTGGGGGGGCAGCCGGTCCTGGACGGCGCTGACCGCTCCGGCCAGCGCGTCGATGAGGAAGCGGCCGTCGGCCATGCCGATCTTGGCCTGCGCGCCGGTGACGAGCAGGTTCACCGCCTGCATCAGGAACTCGGCCGGGTCGGCCTGGCGCAGCTCCATCAGGTAGGCCCGCAGCTCCTCCTCGGAGGGCTGCTGGCCGTGGCCGGGTTCTGCGCCGAAGGCGCTGTGGAGGTCGCTCATGGTGGTCCTTGTCGTGGGTTGCGGCGCGCCCATCCTAGGCGCCTCCGGCTACAGCCCCCAGGAGCGCAGGTACGCGCCGGCCAGCTCGCCGCCGGCCAGCAGCGAGACGAACGCGCCCGCGGCGAGATAGGGCCCGAAGGGGATGTGGTCGCTGCGCCGGCGGAGCTTGGTGGCCAGCAGGCCGATGCCGGCCACGCCGCCGATGAGGAAGCCGCCGAACACGCCGACGACCACTTCGGCCCACCCCAGCGCCCCCAGGCCGGCACCGATGAAGGCGGCGAGCTTCACGTCCCCCATGCCCATGCCGCGGGGAGTGGCCAGCGCCAGCGCCAGCAGGGCCCCGCCGGCGGCGGCACCCCCCAGGACCACGCGCAGCGCCGCGGCCGCGTCACCCTCCAGG
>DATMKC010000227.1:0-3733 GCA_035553555.1 Egibacteraceae bacterium
CTCCTGGACGCCACGGTCGAGGAGACCGGCGCGGTCGCTTTCGCCGGGGTGCTCACGGCGAACGTGATGCCTGCGTTCCTCTTTTCGCAGGCGGTCTTCCCCCCCATGCTGGCGCAGGGCGGCGGGCGCATCGTCAGCATCTCGTCCTGCCTGTCCCAGCGGCCCAGCCGCCGGTACGTGGCCTACTCCAGCGCGAAGGCGGCGCTGGAGACGTTCACGCGCGGTCTTGCGGTGGAATGGGGGCCGCACGGCATCCGGGCCAACATCGTGGCGCCCGGACAGGTACGCACCGCGCTCAACGGCCCCGCGCTCGACAAGCCGGGTGTGGAGGAACGGGTGTCCGCGAAGATCCCGGCCAAGCGGATCGGCCGCCCGAGCGACGTGGCGCACGCCGTGCTGTACCTGTCGGGGCAGTCCAGCGACTTCGTGAATGGCGCGGTGCTCAGCGTGGACGGCGGTTATTCCGTCCGCGCTCCCTGAGCTGGCCCGCCGGGGCACCGATCGCGCGCGAGCAAAGGAACTCGGATGGAGCTGGTAGGCAACAACAATCCTGCGGATCGGCCCATCGGGCGGGCCCTGGCCGTGCAGGCGGAGGCGATCGGCGACAAGGTCTTCGTGCGCACCCAGGACGAAGCGCACACGTTTGCCGAGGTGAACGCGCGGGCGTGCCGGCTCGCCAACTCGATGCGCGATCTGGGCATCAAGCGGGGTGATCCGGTAGCCATCCTCATGGAGGACGGCTACGACTTTGTGTCCACCGTGCTGGCCGTCAACAAGGCGGGCGGCATCTGGGTGCCGATCAACACCAACTACCGCGGCGACTGGCTGAGCCGCACGCTGCAGGACGCGGCCGCCGCGATGATCGTGGCCGACGACGCCTACCTGGCGAAAGAGGTCATCGAGCAGGCCGAGCACAGCGGCGCCAGGCTGGTGGTGCGCAAGACGGCCTCCGGGGCGGCCGCCGCCGAGGGCCGGCCGGGCGCAACGACGCCGTTCGACGCGCTGGAGGACAACGTCGATCACGAGATTGCCGAGCCGCTCGCCGAGAGCGACATCTCCGCGGTGATGTGGACATCTGGCACGACCGGGCGGTCCAAGGGCGTCATGCAGGCGTACGGCTGCTGGTATGGCGCGCTCAGGCTGTACACCGAGGCGCGCGACGTGCGGCCGGACGACGTGTTCTACAACTGCCTGCCGATGTTCAACTCCGGCGCCTGGGTGTTCAACATCCTGGAGGCGCTGTACACCGGCACGACCGTGGCCATCGACCCGGTGTTCTCCGTGAGCCGCTTCTGGGAGCGCGTCCAGCACTACGGGGCCACGCAGATCGCGACGCTGGGCGCCATGCACATGTACCTGTGGCAGCAGCCGCCCCAGCCGGCGGAGATCGACAATCCCGCGCGGGTCGCCACCGCGATCCCCGTGCCCCCTGAGATCCACGACGCCTTCAAGGAGCGCTTCGGCCTGGAGCACATCGTGCGGCTGTGGGGCCAGTCCGAGCTCATGCCGCTGTCGATCAACTCTCCGGAGCGCCAAGGAGCCCTGGATGCCGACGGCTTCGTCCGTGACGACTTCGACGTGATGCTGTTGGACGAGCACGACAACGAGGTGGCCGCCGGCGAGGTGGGGGAGATCTGCGTGCGTCCCCGCCGCCCGTTCACGATGTTCCAGGGCTACTACCGCAACCCCCAGGCCACGGTCGATGCCTGGCGCAACCTCTGGTACCACTCCGGAGACCTGGGCACGATCAGCGAATCGGGCGAGCTGCGCTTCGTGGACCGCAAGGCGGACTACATCCGCTACAAGGGCCGCAACATCTCCTCCATCGAGCTGGAGGGCGTGGTCATGGAGCACCCCGACGTCGTGGAGGCCGCGGCTCATGGGGTGCCGTCCTCGGAGCTCCTCCGCGAGGACGAGATCAAGGTCTGCGTCGTCAGGAAGCTCGGCGCCGAGGTGTCCGAGGCGGACCTGGCCACCCACGTGAACGAGCGGGCGCCCTACTTCCTGGTCCCGCGCTACATCGAGTTCGTCGACGAGCTGCCCCACACGCCCACGGGCCGCGTGCGAAAGGTGGAGCTTCGGGAGCGGGGCGTCACCAGCACGACCTGGGACCGGGTGGCCGCGGGGTTCACCGTCCAGCGCTGAGCACGCCGGGACGGGCCCCGGCTTGACCCCCCGGGGCCCCTGCCCTACGATCTACCTATCGATCGATAAGTACGGTCGGTGCAGACCGCCGGACTGGAGCACCCCATTGGAGTTCGCCGAGACGGAGGAGCAACGGCGCTTCCGGCAGCACGTTCGCGAGTGGCTGGACACCAGCCTCGAGCGTCTCTATGCCGGCCCCGTCCCGCCCTACGCCGGTGCGGCGATGCCGATCGAGCTGCGCCGCGAGTGGCAGCGCATCCTGCACGACGGCGGCTGGACCGGGCTGCACTGGGCCGCTGAATACGGCGGCCGTGGCCTGACCCTGTTCGAGCAGCAGATCTTCTACGACGAGTGCGGTCGTGCCCGCGCCCCCGAGCCCCTGAACGTGATCGGGCTGTACATGGTCGGCCCCACGATCATCGACTGGGGCACCGAGGCGCAGAAGCACCGCTACCTGTCGCGCATCCTGTCGGGGGAGGACATCTGGTGCCAGGGCTTCAGCGAGCCCGAGGCCGGCAGCGACCTCGCCTCCGTCAGCACCCGGGCCGTGCGCCAGGGCGACGCGTACGTCGTGAACGGGCGCAAGATCTGGACGAGCTACGGCAGCATCGCGCGCTACTGCCTCTTGCTGGTGCGCACGTCCGAGGAGGACGTGCGCCACCGCGGTCTGACGTGCCTGCTGCTGGACATGTCCAGCCCCGGCGTGAGCGTGCGGCCGATCACGCAGATCACCGGCCGATCCGAGTTCGCCGAGCTCGTCTTCGACGACGTGGTCGTGCCGGTGGAGGACCGCATTGGCGCCGAGGGCGAAGGCTGGCGCGTGGTGATCACCACGCTGCTGCACGAGCGCGGCACGATGCCGTTCGCCCTGCACGCGGGCAGCAAGATGCTCTGTGACGAACTGCTGGAACTGCTGCGCGCCGCCGGGCTGGCTGGCGATCCCGCCATAACCGACGCGCTGGTCGACCTCGACATCGAGCTGGAGTCGCTGCGGTTGGCCAACCTGCTGGCCATCCCGCGCATGCTCGTGTCCGGTCCCAGCGCGATCGACGCCGTGCGCAAACTCATCTGGGAGCGGCTCGAGCAGCATGCCTCGCACATCGCGATGGAGGCGATGGGCGCCGAGTTCGTCGCTCGGGATCACGAACAGCCTAGGGCAGCAGTGTGGAGCTACCACTACCTGCGCAACCGGGGGAGAACGATCGAGGCCGGCACCACCGAGGTCCTCAAGAACTCGCTTGCCGAGCGTGTGCTCGGCCTGCCGAGGGTGAGGTGACCGGCGTGCGTCTGGAGGTGACCGAGGAGCAGCACCATCTGCGCCAGTCGCTGCACGCGTGCGTGTCAAAGCGGAACGGCGCCGGCTGGCCGGCCGGCTCACCGGCGGCGGGTGGGGACATCCCCCATGATGCCGGGCTGTACCGCGAGCTGATGTCCCTGGGGCTGGCCGACGTGACGGATGAGCGCGACCGCGGCGTGCTGTTCGAGGAGGCGGGACGCTGGATCCTGCCCGCACCGGTGCTCAACGTGGCGGGGCTGGCCGTGCCGGTGCTGCGCCACCTGGCGCCCGATGCCGGCGTGCTGGACCAGC
>DATMKC010000228.1:0-12822 GCA_035553555.1 Egibacteraceae bacterium
CGGCCCCAGTCCCGGCGCGCCTCGGCCCAGCACGCCACGGCCTGGTCGACCGGCATGACGGCCAGCCCCGCCTCCCAGGCGGCGCGCAGCCCGTCGGGGTGCAAAAACACCGCGCCGGCGGCCACGACGTCGGCGTCCACGGGCCCCAGCACGCCGAAGCGCCCCGCGGCGTAGAAGTCGAAGCCGGCGAACCCGTGCTCCTGCCCGCGCTGGTACGTGGCGGGGTCGATCATGTAGGCCCTGCCCAGGAACAGCAGCGCGTCCTTGGTGGCCGCGACCGCCTCCTGCGGCGTCATCCGATGGGGCGGGCGGTGGGCGCGATGGCGGCGGGCAGCAGCGTCCGCCCCATGAGCCGGCGGTCCACCGCCTGCGCGCACGCGCGCCCTTCGGAAATGGCCCACACGATGAGCGACTGGCCGCGACCCATGTCGCCGCAGACGAACACGCCGTCCACGGAGGTGTGCCAGTCGTCGTCGCGCGCCACGTTGCCGCGCGCGTCCAGCTCGACGCCGAGCTGCTCCAGCATCCCCTCGCGCTCCGGACCGGTGAAGCCCATGGCCAGGAAGACGAAGTCGCACTCCAGCTCGAAGTCGGTGCCCTCGACCTTGTCGAAGCGCATGCGGCCGTCCTCGACCACCTGCTCGACCTGGTGGGCGCGCAGCGCCCGCAGGTTGCCCTGCTCGTCGCCCAGGAAGCGCTCGGTGTTCACCGAGTACACGCGCTCGCCGCCCTCCTCGTGCGCGGAGGACACCCGGTAGGTCATCGGATAGGTGGGCCACGGCATGGCGTCGCTGCGCTCCTCCGGGGGGCGCGGCATGATCTCGAACTGGTGCACGCTGGCGGCGCCCTGCCGGTGGGCGGTGCCCAGGCAGTCCGCGCCGGTGTCGCCGCCGCCGATGATGACGACCTTCTTGCCGGCCACGTCGATGGGCGAGCGCTCCAGCTCGCCGATGGCGACGCGGTTGGCCCAGGGCAGGTACTCCATCGCCTGGTAGACGCCCGCGAGCTCGCGCCCGGGAATGGGCAGGTCGCGCGCCTGCGTGGCGCCGCCGGCCAGCACGATCGCGTCGTAGTCGCGGCGCAGCTCTTCCACGGGCACGTCCACGCCGACGTTGGCGTTGACGCGGAACGCGATGCCCTCGGCCTCCATCTGCGCCAGCCGGCGGTCGAGGAAGCGCTTCTCCATCTTGAACTCGGGGATGCCGTAGCGCAGCAGGCCGCCGATGCGATCCGCGCGCTCGAACACCGTCACGGCGTGCCCGGCCCGGCGCAGCTGCTGCGCGGCGGCGAGCCCGGCCGGCCCGGAGCCGACCACGGCGACGCGCTTGCCGGTCTCGGCCTGCGGCGGCAGCGGGACCACCCAGCCCTCGCCGAAGGCGTGCTCGATGATCTCGACCTCGACCTGCTTGATGGTCACCGCGGGCTGGTTGATGCCCAGCACGCAGGCGGCCTCGCACGGCGCGGGGCACAGCCGCCCGGTGAACTCCGGGAAGTTGTTCGTGGCGTGCAGCCGCTCGATCGCCTCGCGCCAGCGGTCGCGGTAGACCAGGTCGTTCCAGTCCGGGATGAGGTTGCCCAGCGGGCAGCCCATGTTGCAGAACGGGATGCCGCAGTCCATGCAGCGGCCGGCCTGCACCTGGAGCTTCTCGTCGGGGAACGGCTCGTAGACCTCGTGCCAGTCCTGCACGCGCAGGGGAACGGGGCGGCGGGTGGGCGTCTCACGCCCCCACTTCAGGAACCCGGTCGGCTCACCCATGAGCGGCCGCCATGACTGCCTCGTCCACCGACATGCCCTTCTCCTCAGCGGTGCGCATGGCCTCGAGCACGCGCTTGTAGTCGGACGGCATGACCTTCACGAAGCGCTCCACCGAGGTGTCCCAGTCGGCGAGCAGCCGCTCGGCCACCGCCGAGCCGGTCTCGCGCTGGTGGCGCTCCACGATCTCGTTCAGGAACGCGCGATCCTCGGCGTCCAGCGGGTCCAGGTCCACCATCTCGGGGTTCACCAGCGGCGGGAACGTCCCGTCGGCGTCGTACACGTAGGCGATGCCGCCCGACATGCCGGCGCCGAAGTTGCGGCCCGTCGCGCCCAGCACCACCACGCGGCCGCCGGTCATGTACTCGCAGCCGTGGTCGCCCACGCCCTCGACCACCGCGGTGGCCCCGGAGTTGCGCACGCAGAAGCGCTCGCCCACGACGCCGCGGAAGAACGCCTCGCCCGACGTGGCTCCGTACAGGCACACGTTGCCCGCGATGATGTTCTCCTCGGCCACCAGCGGCGCGTCGCGGTGCGGCCGCAGCACCAGCCGCCCGCCGGACAGGCCCTTGCCGACGTAGTCGTTGGCGTCGCCCTCCAGGCGCAGCGTCATGCCCGCCGGCACGAACGCGCCGAAGCTCTGCCCGGCAGAGCCGGTGAAGTCGATCTGGATGGTGTCGTCCGGCAGGCCCTTGCCGCCGTAGCGCCGGGTCACCTCGGCGCCGAGCATGGTGCCGACGGTGCGGTTGACGTTGCGGATGGGCGAGGCGAACCGCACCGGTGCGGCGTCCTCCAGCGCGGGCCGGGCCTGCGCGATCAGCTCGTTGTCCAGCGCCTTGTCCAGGCCGTGGTCCTGCGTGGTCACGCAGTGCAGCGGCGTGCCCTCCGGCAGGTCCGGCAGCGTCAGGATCGGCGAGAGGTCCAGGCCCGAGGCCTTCCAGTGGTCCACCGCGTCGCGCACGTCCAGCAGCTCGGCGTGCCCGATCGCCTCGTCGAGGCTGCGGAAGCCGAGCTCCGCGAGCAGTTCGCGGACCTCCTCGGCGATGTAGGTGAAGAAGTTGACGACGAACTCCGGCTTGCCGGTGAAGCGCTTGCGCAACTCCGGGTTCTGCGTGGCCACGCCCACCGGGCAGGTGTCCAGGTGGCACACGCGCATCATGATGCAGCCCGACACCACCAGCGGGGCCGTGGCGAAGCCGTACTCCTCCGCCCCCAGCAGCGCGGCGATCACGACGTCGCGGCCGGTCTTGAGCTGGCCGTCGGTCTGCACCACGATGCGGTCGCGCAGACCGTTGAGCAGCAGCGTCTGCTGCGTCTCCGCCAGGCCCAGCTCCCACGGCGCGCCCGCGTGCTTCAGCGAGGTGAGCGGCGAGGCACCGGTGCCGCCGTCATGGCCGGAGATCAGCACCACGTCCGCGTGCGCCTTGCTCACGCCCGCCGCCACCGTGCCGACGCCGACCTCCGCCACCAGCTTCACGTGGATGCGCGCGCTGTTGTTGGCGTTCTTGAGGTCGTGGATGAGCTGCGCCAGGTCCTCGATGGAATAGATGTCGTGGTGCGGCGGCGGCGAGATCAGCCCCACACCGGGCGTGGAGTGCCGCGTCTTGGCGATCCACGGGTAGACCTTGGAGCCGGGCAGCTGGCCGCCCTCGCCGGGCTTGGCGCCCTGCGCCATCTTGATCTGGATGTCGTCGCTGTTGACCAGGTACTCGCTGGTGACGCCGAAGCGGCCCGAGGCCACCTGCTTGATGGCGCTGCGCCGCAGGTCGCCGTTGGCGTCCGGGGTGAAGCGGTCCGGGTCCTCGCCGCCCTCGCCGGTGTTGGACTTGGCGCCCAGCCGGTTCATGGCGATCGCCAGGGTCTCGTGGGCCTCGGCGGAGATGGAGCCGTAGCTCATCGCCCCCGTGGAGAAGCGCTTGACGATCTCGCTGACCGGCTCCACCTCGTCGATGGGCACCGGCGGGCGCGCCCCGTCCTTGAAGCGGAACAGCCCGCGCAGGGTGCCCAGGCGCTGGGACTGCTCGTCGACCATGCGCGTGTACTGCCGGAAGATGTCGTAGCGGCCGGCGCGCGTGGCGTGCTGGAGCTTGAACACGGTCTCCGGGTTGAACAGGTGGAACTCGCCCTCGCGGCGCCACTGGTACTCGCCGCCGATCTCCAGCTCGCGGTGCGCGAGCTCGGTGGGGCGGTCGGGGAACGCCTTGCGGTGGCGCAGCGCCACCTCCTCGGCCAGCACGTCCAGGCCCACGCCGCCCAGGCGGCTCACCGTGCCGGTGAAGTACTCGTCGACGACGTCCTGGGCCAGCCCGATGGCCTCGAAGACCTGGGCGCCGGTGTAGGAGGCCACCGTGGAGATGCCCATCTTGGACATCACCTTCAGCACGCCCTTGCCGGCCGCCTTGATGTAGTTGGCGATGGCCTTCTCGCGCGGCAGCGCGATGACGCCGTCGCGGATGAGGTCGTCGATGGTCTCGAAGGCGAGGTAGGGGTTCACCGCCGCGGCGCCGTAGCCGATCAGCAGCGCCATGTGGTGCACCTCGCGGGCCTCGCCGGTCTCCACCACCAGGCCGACCTGCGTGCGCGTCTTCTCGCGGATGAGGTGGTGGTGCACGGCGGAGGTCAGCAGCAGCGCCGGGATGGGCGCGAGCTCCGGCGTGGCGAAGCGGTCCGACAGCACGATGATGTTGGCGCCGTCGGCGATCGCCTCGCTGACCTTCGCGCGCACGTCCTCGATGGCCTGGCGCATGCCCTGGCCGCCCCGGGCGACCGGGAACAGCCCGTCGATGGTGAACGACCGGAACGGCGCGGCGCGGCGCGCCACGTCGCTGTCGGGCACGTCCTCGTCGATGTAGCGCAGCTTGGCCAGGTCCTCGTTGGACAGCACGGGGAACGGCAGCTCGATCTGGCTGGCGTGCGCCGGCGTGGCGTCCAGGAGGTTGCCCTCCGGGCCCAGGCGCTGGCGCAGCGAGGTCACCAGCTCCTCGCGGATGGCGTCCAGCGGCGGGTTGGTGACCTGCGCGAAGAGCTGCGTGAAGTAGTCGTACAGCAGGCGCGAGCGGTTGCTGAGCACCGCGATGGGCGTGTCCGAGCCCATGGAGCCGATCGGCTCGGCACCGCGCTCCGCCATGGGCTGCACGATGATGCGCAGCTCCTCGGTGCTGTAGCCGAACAGGCGCTGGTGCTGCACCACGGAGGCGTGCTGCGGCAGCAGGACGCGGCGCTCCGGCAGCTCCTCCAGGCCCACCAGGCCCCGCTCCAGCCACTCGGCGTACGGGTGCTCGGAGGCGAGCTCGGCCTTGATCTCCTCGTCGCCGATGATGCGGCCCTGCGACGTGTCGACCAGGAACATGCGGCCCGGCTGCAGCCGGCCCTTGCGCACGACCTGCGACGGCTCCACGTCCAGGACGCCGACCTCGCTGGCCATGATCACGCGGTCGTCCGCGGTGACCCAGTAGCGCGACGGGCGCAGGCCGTTGCGGTCCAGGACCGCGCCGATGACGGTGCCGTCGGTGAACGCGATGGAGGCCGGGCCATCCCAGGGCTCCATGAGCGAGGCGTGGAACTCGTAGAAGGCCTTGCGCTCGGCGGGCATCTGCGCGTGGTTCTCCCACGCCTCCGGGATCATCATCAGCACGGCGTGCGGCAGGGGCCGCCCGCCCAGGTGCAGCAGCTCCAGCACCTCGTCGAAGGAGGCGGAGTCGCTGGCGCCCGGCGTGACGATGGGGAAGCAGCGCTTGAGGTCGCCGGGGATGAGGTCGGTGGCCAGCAGCGCCTCGCGCGCGCGCATCCAGTTGCGGTTGCCCTGCAGGGTGTTGATCTCGCCGTTGTGCGCCACGAAGCGGTACGGGTGGGCCAGCGGCCAGCTCGGGAACGTGTTCGTCGAGAAGCGCGAGTGCACCAGGGCCAGCGCGCTCTCGACGCGCTCGTCGGTGAGGTCGGCGAAGAACGCCGGGAGCTGCGGCGTGGTCAGCATGCCCTTGTAGACCAGCGTGCGGCTGGACAGGCTCGCGAAGTAGACGCCGGTGACCTCGTGCTCGACGCGCTTGCGGAACGGGTAGATCGCGCGGTCCAGGTCCACGCCGGCGCGGGCCGACCCGTCGGGGGACTGCGCGGCCACGAAGAGCTGGCGGAACAGCGGCTGCACGCTCTTGGCGGTGGCGCCGATCATCGAGTCGTCGATCGGCACGTCGCGCCAGCCCAGGACGGTCACGCCCTCGTCGGCGGCCAGCTTCTCGATCGCGGCGGCCGCGGCCTTCGCCTCCGTGGCGTCCGCGGGCAGGAACGCGGTGCCGACGGCGTAGGCGCCGGCCTCCGGCAGCGCGAACCCGGCGACCTCGCGCAGGAAGCGGTCCGGCACCTGGATCAGGATGCCGGCGCCGTCGCCGGTGTTGACCTCGGCGCCGGACGCGCCGCGGTGCTCCAGGTTGCACAGCGCGGTGACGCCCTGGGACACGATGTCGTGGCTGCGGCGGCCCTTGAGGTCCACCACGAAGCTGACGCCGCAGGCGTCGTGCTCGAATTCGGGGCGGTACAGCCCCAGGGCCCCCCTCTGGGGACCGGGCTGGGACACAGGCGTCTGGCGCATTCCGTCGGATCCTCTGGCCAAAGTGACAAATGGTGCTGGTCGCTTCGCCAGGGACGACGTTGGCCCTGTCGATGTGCCGGGAATGGTACCGGCCCCCGCCCGCACGAGCCAATGGGAGCGCCAGATGGTCGAAGTCGGTTACACGCTGTCCAGCGAGGATCACGGGCCCCGCGACCTGGTGCGCTTCGCGGGCCTGGCCGAGGAGCACGGCTTCACCAGGGCCTGGATCTCCGACCACTTCCATCCCTGGGTGGACGCCCAGGGCCACTCCCCCTTCGTCTGGGCGGTCCTGGGCGGGGTGGCCGCCACCACCGGCCTGGAGGTGGGCACCGGGGTGACGTGCCCCACGGTGCGCATCCACCCGGCCGTGGTGGCGCAGGCCGTGGCGACCACCTCGCTGCTGTTCGACGGCCGCTTCTGGTTCGGCGTGGGCAGCGGCGAGGCGCTCAACGAGCACATCCTGGGCGGCCGCTGGCCGGAGGCCGAGGTCCGCCTGGAGATGCTGGAGGAGGCCGTCCAGGTCATGCGGCGGCTGTGGACGGGCGAGGTGGTCAGCCACCACGGCCGGCACTACACCGTGGAGAACGCGCGCCTCTACGACGCACCGGAGCGCCGGGTCCCGGTGTACGTGTCGGCGTTCGGGCCCAAGGCGATGGAGCTCGCCGGGCGCATCGGCGACGGCTACGTGGGCACCTCGCCGGACGCGGAGCTGGTGCGGCGGTTCGCGCGCCAGGCGCCAGGCAAGCCCAAGGTCGCGGGCGCGAAGTGCTGCTGGCACGCCGACGAGGCGGAGGCGCGGCGCCTGGCGCACCGGCTGTGGCCGAACATGGGCCTGCCCGGGGAGCTGGCGCAGGAGCTGCCGACGCCGCAGCACTTCATGCAGGCGGCGCGGCTGGTGACCGAGGAGATGGTGGCGGGACCGATCCCCACCGGCCCCGATCCCCGGCCGTACGTGGATCTCGTGCGCGCGTACGCCGACGCCGGCTACGACGTGGTGTACCTGCACAACATCGGCGAGGACCAGGAGGGCTTCCTGCGCTTCTGGACGGGCGAGGTGCGGCCCCTGCTGGCCGAGGAGGGCCTCACCCGCGCGGCCTAGTCGGTGCTCTCGACGGTCTCGCCGGGGGCGGTGTGCGGCATGCGCCCCGTGGCCGGGATGACGCCGAGCTTGCCGGCGTGGAAGTCCTCCACGGCCTGGAACACCTCCGCGCGCGTGTTCATGACGAACGGCCCGTACCAGGCCACCGGCTCCTTGATGGGCCGGCCGCCCAGGATCAGCACGTCCATGCGCGGGCTGCGGCCCTCCTGGCGCTCGTCGGCGGTGATGACGAGGTGGTCGCCGTCGACGCCGAACACCGCGAGCTGATGGGGCTCGATGCCGCGCCGGTTGGCGCCCACGTGGCCGCGCCCGTTGAGCACGTAGGCCAGCGCGTTGAAGTCGCCGCGCCACGGCAGTTCCAGGCGCGCGCCCGGCTCCAGCGTGGCGTGCACCAGCGTGATCGGCGTGTGCGTGGAGCCCGGGCCGGAGTGACCGTCCACCTCGCCCGCGATGACGCGCAGCAGCGCGCCGCCGTCGTGCGAGCGCAGCAGCGTGACCTCGCTGCCGCGGATGTCCTGGTAGCGCGGCTCCGTCCACTTCATCGCGGCGGGCAGGTTCACCCAAAGCTGGAAGCCGTGGAACAGACCGCCCTTGGCGACCAGCCACTCCGGCGGCGTCTCGATGTGCAGCAGCCCGCTGCCCGCCGTCATCCACTGGGTGTCGCCGTCGGTGATCTTGCCGCCGCCGCCGTGGGTGTCGGCGTGCTCCATGACGCCGTCGATCATGTACGTGACGGTCTCGAAGCCGCGGTGGGGGTGCCACGGCGTGCCCTTGGGCTCGCCCGGCGCGTACTCGACCTCGCCCATCTGGTCCAGGTGGATGAACGGGTCCAGCAGCGCCAGGTCCACACCGGCGAAGGCGCGCTTCACGGGGAAGCCCTCGCCCTCGAAGGCGCTGGGGGCGGACGTCACCGACACCACCCGGCGCTCGCTGCGGTGGGTGGGGTCGGGCCGGCTGACGGCCGGCAGGGCCAGGGCGTTGTCTACGGTCACGGCGGGCATGGCGCCCCTCCTCGGTACGGCCTGAGCGACTGCAAGGATAGTTGAATCAACAATCACCTGCCGCCCCCGCATTCCCAACCTGGAACGACCGTCTGACACCGCCCGGACAAAGGTTCCCGGTTGGGAGAGTTGAGCGGGAGGGGCGGCAGGCGTCAGGCTGGCGACATGCCCAGACTCCTGGTGGTCCACCACACGCCCTCGCCCTCCACCCGGGCGATGCTGGAGGCCGTGCTCGACGGCACGCGCGCGGACGGCATCGAAGGCGTCGAGGTGGTCGTGCGGCCGGCGCTGGCGGCCACCGTGCCCGACGCCTTGGAGGCCGACGGCTACGTGCTCGGCACGCCGGCCAACATCGGCTACATGTCGGGCGCCTTGAAGCACTGGTTCGACCAGGTCTACTACCCGGCCATGGACGCCACGGCGCGCCGTCCGTACGCGCTGTTCCTGCACGGCAACAACGACACGGCCGGCGCGGTGAAGGCGGTCGAGTCGATCGCCGGCGCGCTGGGCTGGAAGCGTGTGCGCGAGCCGCTGGAGGTGATCGGCGAGCCGTCGCCCGCGGACCTGGAGGCCTGCTGGGAGCTGGGCGCCGCGGTGGCCGCCGCGCTCGCCGAGGGGCTGGCCTAGCTCGGCGCGGACCCGCCCAGGCTCTTGGCCTCCTCATCGGTGGCGGTCGCGCCGACGGCGATGGTCTCGGCCACCTGCTCCGCGTCGGTCTCCCACATGAAGCGGATCTCCTTGTGGCGGCCCTGCTCCATGAGGCGGTCCAGCTCCTCCGCGATCGACTCGTCGCGCGCGAAGCTCTCGTCCGGGTCCATGTCCTGGAACTGGATGACGCCCATGTCCACGAAGGCCTCCTGCACCTTCGGGCCCCACAGGCCGATCTTCTTGACGTTGGGCACCACGCGGGAGAACAGCGCCTTGCGGAACTCCCCCAGCATCTGGTGGTTGTTCACGTACTCCACGCACTCGTCGGCGTCGAAGCCCAGGTTCTCCCACACCTCGCGCGCCAGGAAGCGGTCGCGCAACAGGTAGCTCGCCTCGACCACGAACTCCTCGCGCTCGGCCTTCTCCGCCGAGGTCATCTCCGCGTAGGCGTCCTTGAGCGCAAGCAGGCCGAACGCGACGTGGCGCGCCTCGTCCTGCATCACGTAGGCGTTGATGGCCTTGCTCAGCGGCTCGCCGGTGAAGTCGCGGATCATGCTGAACGCCGCCAGCGCCACGCCCTCGATCATGATCTGCATGCCCAGGTAGGTCATGTCCCAGCGCGTGTCGGTCAGCGTCTGGTTCAGCAGCTCCTTCAAGTGCGGGTTGATCGGATAGGCCAGATTCAGCTTCTCGTGGAGATACCGCGCGTACGTCTCGACGTGGCGCGCCTCGTCCATGACCTGCGTGGCGCCGTACCACTTCGCGTCGATGTCCGGCACGGTCTCCACGATGCGGGCGGCGCAGATCAGCGCGCCCTGCTCACCGTGGAGGAACTGCGAGTTCAGCCACGCGCCGTAGTGGTGGCGCACCTGGTTCTTGCCGGCGCGGTCCAGCTTGTCCCACATCGGCGAGCCGAACAGCGGCACGTACTCGTCGGGCATGCCGCTGGTGTCGTCGAGGTCGATCTCGATGGACCAGTCGATGCGCTCGTTGGTGTTCCACTGCTTGTTCTTGCCCTTCTCATAGAGCGAGAGCAGCTTGTCGCGGCCGGCGTCGTACTCCCAGTTGAACTGCACGTTGGCCACGCCCGGCACGGTCCAGCCCGTGATCTCCGTCGGCATCGCATAGATCCGCTGCGTCATCTCGTGCCCCTGTCGCCAGCAACCGTCACCGCTCGATGTGACAATGCTACGAACGATGTCACATCGTGTGAAGGGGCATTTCGGCGGGCAGTTGGACAGCCGGCGCGCCGTCGGGGAAGCTGCGCGCCACTGCGTGCAAAGGAGGCGGGCGTGTCGGACGTGTTGCGGGAACTGTTCTCGGTGGAGGGCAAGGTCGCGGTGGTCACCGGGGGAAGCCGCGGGATCGGCCGCATGATCGCGGAGGGCTTCGTGCGCGCCGGCGTGCGCGTCTACATCACGGCCCGCAAGGCGGAGCAGGTGGAGCAGACCGCCCGCGAGCTCTCCGAGCTGGGCGAGTGCGTCGCCATCCCGGCGGACCTGTCCAGCGAGGCCGAGGCCAACCGCTTCGCCGCCGCCGTGGCCGAGCGCGAGGACATCCTGCACATCCTGGTCAACAACGCGGGCGCCACCTGGGGCGAGCCGATCGAGACGTTCCCCGACAGCGCCTGGGACAAGGTGCTCGGCGTCAACGTCAAGGGCGTGTTCCACCTGACGCGCGCGTTCCTGCCGCAGCTCCGCGCCGCGGGCACCGCGGACGACCCGGCGCGCGTGATCAACATCGGCTCCATCGACGGCATCCACGTGCCCATGCTGGAGACCTACGCCTACTCGGCGAGCAAGGCGGCGGTGCACCAGCTCACGCGCCACCTGGCCAAGCGCCTGGCGGCCGAGCACGTCACCGTGAACGCCGTGGCGCCGGGGCCGTTCCCCAGCAAGATGATGCAGGCCACGCTGGAGGCCTTCGAGGAGGCCATCGTGGCGGGCTGCCCGCTGGGCCGCATCGGCCGGGCCGAGGACATGGCGGGGGTGGCGATCTACCTCGCCTCGCGCGCCGCCTCCTACGTCACCGGCACGGTCATCCCCGTCGACGGCGGCATCGCCACCACCAAGTAGCGGCGAGGACGAGCGCGACCAGCCCGTACAGCAGCGCGCCGACGACGAGCAGCCATTTCACGCCCGCGGCCACGAACGCGACCGCCGGCACGATCGGTGGCAGCGGTCCACCAGCCTCGTGCAGCATGCGCAGCAGCGCGACGTTCTCGACGACATCGAGCCCCGCTGCGACGAGCGGCGCCCATGACGCGTACCAGGCGGCGCGCGCGGCGCCGAGCGCCCGGGCGGAGCGGCCGCGCCGGCCCAGGGCGCGGGCCGCGAGCGCGCACAGCGCCGAGATCGGGATCCAGTACAGGGCCAGGAAGGCGAAGTCCAGGCGGGTGTGCGCGACCGCGTCCGCCAGGCGCGAGGCGTCCCAGTCGCGCACGAGCTCGCGCAGGCCCTCGGGCGTGCCGGCGAACTCCAGCCCGATCACCCCGCAGTGCGGCAGGTCGCGCAGCGCGCATGGCTCGATGACGGGGAAGCGCAGACCGACGGCGACGGTTGCGGCGGTGCCGACCACGACGAGGGCGAGCTGCCACCAGACCGGTCCGCGCACCAGGGGCGGCGCCGCCGAGGGCTGACGCAGCATGCCGATCGCCCACGTCAGCCCCACCACGACGGCGACGGTCCAGAACGTGCTCTCCGGCCCGGCGGCGGCGTGCTGCTGTCGCGACAGCAGGAACAGCAGCGTCACGAGGCCGCCGGCGAGCAGCACCACGAACGGCCAGACCCTCGCCCGCAGCGCCGACAGCAGCACGGCCGCCGCCGCGAGCGTCGCCCCGACGGTGCCGACCAGCGGCGGCGCCTCCTCCGCCAGCGCGGAGACCGCGAGCAGCGCGCCGCCGGCGGCCAGCGCCAGCGACACCAGCAGCAGCCCGAACCCGGAGCCGCGCGTGGCGCCCGCCACGAGCACGTGCAGCACCAGCAGCACGGCACGGATCGGCCGGGTGACGGCACGCAGCGGCCACAGCCCGGAGCGGCGCCCCTCCACGGCGGACGCGCCGACCAGCGCGGCGCGGCTGACGGTGCCGGCGAACAAGTCGCTGCCCGCGTCGTCCATCACGGTCTCCGCGCCGACGCGGGACTCGCGGAACAGCGCGAAGAGCTGCTCGGCGGCCAGCCCCTCCCGACCGCCCACGCCCCGCAGGGCCTCCTCGTACCGCGCGCGGAACGCGACGCTCTCGCTGTCGCGCGCGGCGCCCGCACGCTCGTCCTCGCGCGCGGCGACGGCCAGCCGCTCCAGCTCCTCACGCAGGACCTCGGCCTGGACGCGGCGGGCGACCTGGAGGGCGCAGACGGGCAGGCTCGGCGGCACTGGAAGGTCGTCGTCATCGAGGTAGGACAGCTCGCGCGCGCAGTCCTGGGCGGCCGCGTCGAACGCCACCGCGAGGTGGTCACGGTCCCGCTCGACGCGCTCCCGCACGGGCGCGCCCGCGTCGGCCGGCGGCCCCACGGCGGCCTCGCGCAGGGCGGCGAGGGCGTCCGCCGACGAGTAGCGCAGTTGGCGCAGACGCGCGGGATCCAGCGCCAGTTGGGCAAGGCGCACGGCGGCGTCCAGCCGGCCCCAGATCCAGTCGTTGACCCGCCACGACGGCTTGTAGAAGGCCGCGAAGTGGCCGGTGCGCGTGCCGGTGAGCTTCAGGCCGATCTCGGTGGGTGCACCGAACGCGTTGGGGGTG
>DATMKC010000229.1:0-10221 GCA_035553555.1 Egibacteraceae bacterium
GCCGACCGTCGTCTGCGGCCCGTGGCCCGGCAGGATCACCGTGGCGTCGGGCAGCGGCAGGACCACCTGGTGGATCGACGCGAGGAGCTGGTCCCAGCTTCCGCGCGGGAGGTCGGTCCGCCCCACGGAGCCGGCGAAGATCAGGTCGCCCGACAGCAGCAGCGGGTCGTCCTCGCCGGTGTCGGTCAGCAGGAACACCGACGAGCCCGGCGTGTGGCCGGGCGTGTGGCGCACGGTCAGCGGGAAGCCGGCGAACGACAGCGTCTGCCCGTCGCGGATCTCCTCCAGGCGCTCGTGCGGCGGGTCCCAGCGGAAGCCGAGCTGCTGCTCGATGACGTCCGGGGGCACGCTCATGAGCCCGCCCACCGGGTCGTCCCACAGCCAGCGGTCCTCCGGGTGCAGCAGGACCGGGCAGTCCAGCTCCTTGGCCAGCTCCGGCACGGCCCACAGGTGGTCGAGGTGGCCGTGGGTGAGCAGGATCGCCTCGCAGCGCAGGTCCTGCTGGCGGAGGCGCTCGGCGACGGGCTGGGCGGCGTCCTGGCCGGGGTCGACCACCACGCAGGTGCCCAGCTCGCGGTCGCCCAGCACGATGCAGTTGGTCTGCCACATGCCGAAGACGTAGCCCTCGACGAACCGGCTGTCCTTGCCGAGCATCCACCAACCTCCTGACGCCGCGCGCGCGGCGAACGGGTGCCCCCACTGCGGTATCTCGCGGTGCCCGCACCCGTTCGAACGGGGAAGGGGCAGGCTAGTGCTGGGCGGGGCGCGGCACCACCCGGTAGGCGTCGTACACACCCTCGATGCGGCGCACCTGGCCCAGGATGTGCTCGAGGTGGCCGATGTCGGCCAGCTCGAACGTGAAGCGCAGCGTCGCGATGCGGTCGCGCTGCGTGGCCACCTGCGCCGACAGGATGTTCACGTGCAGGTCGCCGAGCACCGTGGTCACGTCGCGCAGCAGGTGCTTGCGGTCCAGCGCCTCCACCTGCACGGTCACGCGGAACGTCGCCGGCGCCGCCGGGTCCCAGCGCACCGGGATGATGCGGTCGGGGTCGCGGCGCAGGTCCTCGGCGTTGGGGCAGTCGGTGCGGTGCACCGACACGCCGCGGCCGCGCGTGACGAAACCCAGGATCTCGTCGCCCGGCACGGGCGTGCAGCAGCGCGCCAGCGTCACCCAGACGTCGTGGGTGTTCTCGACCACGACCGCCTCGGACGGCCGCGCCGGCCCGCTGTCGATCTTGCTGAGCAGGACGCTCTCGTCGGGCTCGTCGGCCTCGCCGCTGTCCAGCAGGCCGGACAGGTGCGTGAGCACGTTGGCGGCGGAGATGTGGCCGTCGCCGATGGCGCGGTACATCGCCTCCAGCTCGGTGTAGTTCATCTGCGCGGCGACGGCCTTCATCTCGTCGCCCGCGATCAGGCGCTTCCAGCCCATGCCGTGCTTGGCCAGCGCGCGCTGCAGCTCCTCGCGGCCCTTCTCGATCGCGTCCTCGCGCCGCTCCCGCGAGAACCACTGCTTGATCTTGGAGCGCGCGCGCGAGGAGCCGACGAAGTCCAGCCAGTCGCGGCTCGGGCCGGCCTCCGGCGCCTTGGAGGTCAGCACCTCCACGGTGTCGCCGTTGCGCAGCTCGTACTCCAGCGCCACCAGGCGCTCGTTCACGCGCGCGCCGATGCAGCGGTGGCCCACCTCGGTGTGCACGGCGTAGGCGAAGTCCACCGGCGTGGAGCCGCGCGGCAGCGCGACCACGTCGCCCTTCGGCGTGAACACGAACACCTCGTCGGCGTACAGGTCCATGCGCACGTTCTGCATGAACTCGCCGGAGTCCTTGGTGTCGGCCTGCCACTCCAGCATCTGCGACAGCCACTGCGTGTCGCCGTCGCCGGAGCCGCTGCCCGAGCCCGCGGAGCCCTTGGCGGACTCCTTGTACTTCCAGTGCGCCGCGACGCCGTACTCGGCGGTGCGGTGCATCGCCTTGGTGCGGATCTGGATCTCGATGGACTTGCCGTCCGGGCCCACCACCGTGGTGTGCAGCGACTGGTAGAGGTTGAACTTCGGCATCGCGATGTAGTCCTTGAAGCGCCCCGGGATGGGGCGCCACATCGCGTGCAGGGTGCCCAGCGCCGCGTAGCAGTCCTTCACGGAGTCCACGATGACCCGGACGCCGACCAGGTCGTAGATCTCCTCGAACTCCTTGCCGCGCACGATCATCTTCTCGTAGATCGAGTAGTAGTGCTTGGGGCGGCCGGTCACCGCGGCGCGGATCTTCACGCCGCGCAGGCGCTCCTCGATCTCGCCGACCACGCGGTCCAGGTAGCGGTCCCGCTCCGGCTGGCGCTCGGAGACCATCGCCTTGATCTCGTCGAAGCGCTTGGGGTGCAGCGTGCCGAAGGACAGGTCCTCCAGCTGCCACTTGAAGTTCTGCATGCCCAGGCGGTGGGCCAGCGGCGCGTAGATCGCCAGGGTCTCCTCGGCGATGCGCTCCTGCTTGGGGCGCGGCAGGTGGTGGATCGTCTTCATGTTGTGCAGGCGGTCGGCCAGCTTGATCAGCAGGACGCGGAAGTCCGACGCCATGGCCACGAACATCTTGCGCAGGCTCTCCGCCTGCTGCTCCTCGCGGCTCTGCACCTTGATGCGGTCCAGCTTGGTGACGCCGTCCACCAGCAGCGCCGCCTCGTCGCCGAACTCCGAGCGGATGTCCTCGATGGTGAGCTCGGTGTCCTCCACCGTGTCGTGCAGCAGCGCCGCGACCACGGTGGGCGTGTCCATGCCCAGCTCGGCCAGGATCTCGGCGACGCCGACCGGGTGGGTGATGTAGGGCTCGCCGCTGCGGCGCGTCTGCGAGCCGTGCGCGGCGGCGGCGACCTGGTAGGCGCGCACCACCGTGCGCACGTCCACGCGCGGCGAGTGCTTGCGGATGACCGCGATGAGCGGGTGGAGGACCTCCGGCGGCGGCGAGCCGAGGTCGGAGAACATCGGCAGGCGGGCCAGCACCGCCTTCACACCGGACTGGCGAGGCTTCGTGGGCGCGTGCGAGGAAGGCTCCTGGTCCGGGCCGGCGTCCGCCGCTCCGGCCGTGTCCGGCCGCTCCGGCGCCTCGTCCGGGACGGTGCCCGTCACCTGAGGCGCGGTGGCCTGCTGGGTCCGTTCCTCAGCGCTCGTGACGGCCCTCCGGTCGCGGTCGTTGGTTGGGTTCTCCACCATACCGCCGGATCCGCCGCCGAAGATGCGCAAAGGGTTGAACCGCTCGTCCGAAATACCGGACGAACGTTCCAGGTTGGGAAGGCGGGGGCGCGGGGGGTCAGTACTGCAGGAGGCTGATGTACTCGCGGTCGGAGAGCTTCTTGGCCCCCTCCAGGAACTCAAGCTCGATCACGAACGCCAGGCCCGCCACGGTCGCGCCGGCGCGCTCCACCAGGTTGCACGCCGCCTCGGCGGTGCCGCCCGTGGCCAGCACGTCGTCCACGATCAGCACGCGCTCACCGGGCTCGAACGCGTCGGCGTGGATCTCCAGCTCCTCGGTGCCGTACTCCAGGTCGTAGCTCTCCCCCAGCGTGTCGAACGGCAGCTTGCCCTTCTTGCGCAGCGGCACGAAGCCGGCCCCGAAGTGGTACGCCACCGGCGCGGCGACGATGAAGCCGCGCGCCTCGATGCCCACCACCTTGTCGATGGTGCCGCGGCCGAAGCTCACCACGATCGCGTCCACGGCCGTGGAGAACGCGGTCGGATCGGCCAGCAGCGGCGTGATGTCCTTGAAGACGACGCCGGGCTTGGGGAAGTCCGGCACGTCGCGGACACAGTCGCGCAGCACCTTGGTGTCCAGCTCGATGCGCATCTTCATGCTTCTAGGCCTTCCGTCCGCGGCGTGTCTCGATCTTGTCCTTCAGCTCCGCGTAGCGCGGCTCGCGCTCCTTCAGCCACACCAGCGCCGGGGTGGCCACCGCGATCGAGGAGTACGTGCCGATCGCCATGCCCACGAACAGCGCCAGCGCCAGGTCGCTCAGCGTCTCCGCGCCCAGCAGCGTCGCGCCGATGAACAGCAGCGAGCCCACTGGCAACAGCGACGTGACCGACGTCGACAGCGAGCGGATCAGCACCTCGTTCAGCGAGGAGTTCGCCACCTCGCCGTAGGTCTGCGTGGACACCGAGCTCAGCCGCGCGGTGTCCTCCGTGACGCGGTCGAACACCACCACCGTGTCGTACAGCGAGTAGCCCAGGATCGTCAGCAGGGCGATCACCGACGCCGGCGTCACCTGGAAGCCGACCAGCGCGTAGATGCCCACGGTCACGATGACGTCGTGCGCCAGGGTGACCAGCGCCGCCAGCGCCATGCGCCACTCGAAGCGGATGGCGATGTACAGCGCCACCAGCACCAGGAACACCACCAGGGCGCGGATCGCCTGGCGGCTGATCTGCTCGCCCCAGCGCGGGCCGACCGCGCTCACGTCGATCTCGCCGCGCTCCACGCCCGCCACCTCGGCGATCGCGTCGAGCACGCGGTCCTGCTGCTCGCCGCCGACCTCCTCGATGGACGGCGTGGTCACCATCGCGCCCTCGCCGCCGTCGACGACCTGCGCGCTGACCTCGTCCACGCCCGTGGCGCCCACGGCCTCGCGCAGGTCCTCGGCGCCGAAGCCGCCGGCGGCGCCCGTGACGATGAACGTCGTGCCGCCGGTGAAGTCGATGCCGAAGTTGAGCTGGCGCACGCCCAGCGCCAGCAGGCTCACGGCGATCAGCACCAGGCTGATCAGCGCCCACATGCGCGAGCGGCCGACGAAGTCGAACTGCGACTGGTTGGTGAAGAAGCGCTTGAACCCGCCGCCGGTGGCGGGCCCGCGCGTGATGGTCTGGCTCATCGGGTGCCCCCCTTGCCGGAAGCGGACCGGGCGGTGGCCGCGGCCACGATGTCGGGCGCCACGGTCTCGGCCCGCAAGCCGACCCAGGGCGAGCGCGCCAGCTTCGGCGAGCGCGCGATGAGGCCGAACAGGCTGCGCGTGAACGTGCCGAACACGATCGTGTCGATCAGCGTCGACAGTCCCAGCGTGAACGCGAAGCCGCGCACCGGGCCGACCGCCAGCACGTACAGGACCGCGGCGGCCAGGAACGACACCGTGTTGCCGGTGAGGTTGGTACGCCACGCCTTGGAGAACGCGTGCTCGGCGGCGGTGCGCACCGTGCGCCCGGCGCGGATCTCGTCGCGGTAGCGCTCGCGGTAGATGATCGAGCTGTCCGCCGCGATGCCGACGGACACGATGATGCCGGCGATGCCGGCCAGGGTGAGCGTGAAGCCGATCCACTCGCCCAGCACGATCACCATGCCGTACACCAGCAGGCCGAACACCACCAGCTCGGCGACCGCCGCCAGGCCCATGCCGCGGTACAGCGCCGTCATGTAGACCGCCACCAGGATCAGGCCGATGAGCCCGGCCAAGAGGCCCGCGCGCAGCGACGCCTCGCCCAGGGTGGGCGACACGCTGGAGGACTGCGCGAACTCCAGCTCGATCGGCAGGGCGCCGGTGCGCAGGACCACGGCCAG
Organism: Egibacteraceae bacterium; assembly: GCA_035553555.1. Classification (GTDB taxonomy): domain Bacteria; phylum Actinomycetota; class Nitriliruptoria; order Euzebyales; family Egibacteraceae; genus DATMKC01. The sequence goes on from DATMKC010000229.1 coordinate 5,529, forward strand.
CTCCTGGGCGTCCTCGCGCCCGCCGCCGGTGGTGATGATCGCCTCGCCGCCGCCGATGCCCTGGCCGCACGCGACGTCGCTGGCCACGCCGGGCGCGGACTCCACCACGCCGTCCAGCACGATCGCCATCTGGCGCAGCACCGAGTCCGCCGGCTCGCAGGCGAGCTGCCCGGTGACCTCCTCGAACGCGTCGGCGCCGTCGCGGTCCAGCTCCAGCTCCACGTGCCAGCTGATCCCGGAGGGGTCCACGGCGGCGCGCGCGTCCGTGACATCGTCGCCGCTGACGATCACCTCGCCCAGCCGGTACTTGGTCCACTGCCCGGCGGGCAGCGGCTCAGGCTGCTCGCCCGGCCCGGTGGCCGGGCCGAACGCGCGCTCGCACAGCACGACCTCCTCGTCGGCCGGCGGCACGCCGTCCTGTGCCGCCGCGCAGGACTCGCCCGTCTCGGGGTAGTTCTCCGCCCCGAACGGGATGACCTCCAGGACCCGGCGGAACTGCAGCACGGCCGTGCGGCCGATGACCTCCTCCGCCTGCTCGCGGTCGGCGACCCCCGGCAGCTGCACCATCACCGTCTCGCCCTGGCGGGCGATGTCGGGCTCGGCGACGCCGATGGCGTCGATGCGCTGGCGGATCACCTGGACCGTCTGGTCCAGGACCGCCTCGTCGATCTCGCCCTGCCCCTCCGCCGGGATCAGCGTGATGCTCACGCCGCCCCGCAGGTCCAGGCCGAGCTGTGGCTCCAGCCCCAGGCCCAGGATCGCGCCCCACATGGCCGCGACCACGGCCAGGGACGCGACCAGGCCAACGGCCAGTCGTCCTTTGCGCATGTCGAGTCCTGCTTCCCCACCGACCCCGCTACAGGACCGGTACGTCGTTGACGGTGATCTTGAAGTCGCAGTCCAGCGTCCGCGCCGCGCGGCGGCACATGACCATGCGCTCCAAGAAGATCTCGAAGTATTCCAGCACCTGGCTGATCGCGGTGTCGATCTGCAACTCCAGCGTGATGGTGCGCGCCGCCGGGTCCACCCGCAGGAACGACGCCTCGACCGCGAAGTTCACGCGGTCGTGGATGTCCATCTCGATGGAGGCGTTCTTGCGCACGCGGCTGCGGTGCACGTCGGACTTGTCCGCCAGGATCACCGCGGCCGAGATCGGGGAGACCGCCTCGCCGTACTGCTCCTCGTGGTTGCCCACGGCGGACAGCACCTGCGCCATGTCGGCCGGCTCCACCTGGAGCTCCTTGAGCAGGTCGTAGGCCAGCATCGCGGAGGTCTGGCCGTGGTGCGCGCGGCTGACCACGTTGCCGATGTCGTGCAGGTAGCCGGCCACGGCCGCCAGCTCGCAGGAGCGGAAGTCGTAGTCCAGGTGCGTGAGCACGTTGTAGGCGATGTGGCCGACCAGGTTGGCGTGGCGGAAGCCGTGCTCGGTGAAGCCCTGCGCCCCCAGGAACTCGTCCGCCGCGGCGATGAACGTCGACGTGCGCTCGTGGGCCTGGACGCGGTCCAGCAGCGGGATGCGGCTGCGCCCCGTGGACTGCTCCGGGGTGGTCTGCTCCTCGCCGGTGGGCGTGCGCCCCCCGATGGGCACGCCGTGGGCGTCCACGCGCTCCATGACGGCTCCCTAGACCCCGTCGCTGGGCGCGTCGGCGTCGACCAGCTTCCGGGCCACGGCCGTGCGCGCCATCGTGATGACGGTGCCGGGCGCGATCTCCAGGCGCATCGTGTCCTCGTCGACCGACATCACCGTGGCGTGCACGCCGCCGATGGTGATCACGCGGTCGCCCACGGCGACGGAGCGCACCAGCGCCTGCTGCGCCTTGGCCTTGCGCTGCTGCGGGCGGATCAGCAGCAGGTAGAACACGGCGATCATCAGGACGGGGAACAGCAGCCCGCTGAGCGCTCCTCCGGAGCCGGTCTCGGCCTGGGCAAGCAGTGCGATCATGACAGGGATTCCTCGCGTCGGGATTGGGCCTTCGGCCGACGGCCGACGATAGCAGAATGGCCCTGCCGGCCCCGGATCATGCCGGGCCGGGTCCCCCGTCGAACAGCGGCGTCTGCGCGCCGGCCGGCGGCTCCAGGCCCAGGTGGCGGTAGGCGGCCACGGTGGCGACGCGGCCGCGCGGGGTGCGCGCCAGCAGCCCCTGCTGGATCAGGAACGGCTCCACCACGTCCTCGACCGTCTCGGTCTCCTCCCCCACGCCGACCGCCAGGGTGGACAGCCCCACCGGGCCGCCGCCGAAGTTGCGGCACAGCGCGTCCAGCACGCCGCGGTCCAGGCGGTCCAGCCCGCGCGCGTCCACCTCGAACACCTCCAGCGCCCGCTGGGCCACCGCCGCGGTCATGGTCCCGTCCTCGCGCACCTCCGCGTAGTCGCGCACGCGCTTGAGCAGGCGGTTGGCGATGCGCGGCGTGCCGCGGCTGCGCCGGGCGATCTCCGCGGCGGCGTCGCCGGCCAGCGGGATCTCCAGGATGCGGGAGCTGCGCGCCAGGATGCGCGCGAGCTCCTCGGCGGCGTAGTAGTCCAGGCGCGCGGCGAAGCCGAAGCGGTCGCGCAGCGGCGAGGTGATCAGGCCCGTGCGGGTGGTGGCGCCCACCAGCGTGAACGCCGGCAGCGGCAGGCGGATCGCGCGGGCGCCCGGCCCCTTGCCGACCACGATGTCCAGGCGGAAGTCCTCCATCGCCGGGTACAGGATCTCCTCCACCTGGCGGGACAGGCGGTGGATCTCGTCCACGAACAGCACGTCGCCGGGCTCCAGGCCGGTGAGGATCGCGGCCAGGTCGCCGGGCCGCTCCAGCGCCGGCCCGCTGGTCATGCGGAACTGCGCCCCCATCTCGGCGGCGACGATGCCGGCCAGGCTGGTCTTGCCCAGGCCGGGCGGCCCCGAGAACAGCAGGTGGTCGGCCACGGCGCCGCGGCTGCGGGCGCCCTCCAGCACCAGCCAGAGCTGCTCCTTGACGCGGTCCTGGCCCAGGAAGTCCTCCAGGCTGCGCGGGCGCAGCGACGCGTCCAGGTCGGCGTCGCCCGGCAGCTCGGTGGTGGTGAGGATCTCTTCCATGTCAGTCCTAGACGGCCGCGGGGTCCAGCGCGCGCAGCGCCTGGCGCAGCAGCTCCTCGACCGGCGCGTCGCCGCCGTCCGGCAGCGACTGCAGCGCCCGCTGCACCTCGGCCGGAGCGTAGCCAAGCGCGGCCAGCGCCTCGCGGACCTCCGCCCGGCCGCCCAGCTCCCCGCCCCCCGGCAGGTCGCCGCCGGCGCCCGCGCCGAGCTTCTCGCGCAGCTCCAGGATCACGCGCTGCGCGCTTTTCTTGCCCACGCCGGGCACGGCCGTGATCGCGTGCACGTCCTCGGCCAGCACGGCGCGGCGCAAGCCCTCGGCGCCCAGCGTGCCGATGGCCGCCAGCGCCAGCTTCGGGCCGAAGCCGGTGACGCTCAGCAGCACCTCGAACAGGTCGCGGGCGGCGGCCTCCGGGAAGCCGTACAGCGTCATGGCGTCCTCGCGCACGGCGAGGTGGGTGTGCAGGACCAGCTCGTCGCCGGGCTTGCCGAACGACGCGGGCGGCACGCGGACGCGGTAGCCCACGCCGTGCACGTCCAGGACCAGCTCACCGAGGCGTGCGGACACCACCCGCCCGCGCAGCATCGCGATCATGCGTTCCTCCCTGGTGTGGCCGCGCCGCCGGCCGCGGCCAACGGCGCGTGCTGCAGATGGCACAGCGCCAGGGCCAGGGCGTCGGCGGCGTCGGCGGGCTTGGGCGCCTCCGCCAGGCGCAGCAGCGCCCGCACCATGAACGTGACCTGGGCCTTGTCCGCGCCGCCGTGGCCGGCCACCGACGACTTGACCTGCGTCGGCGTGTACTCCACCACCGGCACGCCCGCCTGCGCCGCGCACAGCAGCGCCACCCCGGCGGCCTGGCCGACGCTCATGGCGGTGCGCACGTTGGCGTTGAAGAACACCCGCTCCACCGCCATCGCGTCCGGGCGCTCCGCGGCGATCAGCGCGGTCAGCTCCGCGTGCAGCGCGGCCAGGCGCGTGGCGACCGGGTCGCCCGCCGGGGTGCGGATCACCCCGGCGCGCAGCACGCGCGGCCGGGCCACCGGCCCCTCGACCACGCCCACGCCGCAGCGCGACAGGCCGGGGTCGACGCCGAGCACGCGCACGGGGCCTCCTTCGCCGTGTCGCCGGCGCGACCGGCGGCGACACATGGTTGCACTTGGGGTCGAACTTGTGTTCGGCGCAGGCTAGCAGACGGCGGCGCGGCGATGGCGCAACCACGGCCGTCCGCCGGGGGCTAGTCACACCGAGTCATTTCCGGATTAGCACATGCGCAGCGGTCAGTACGCCCGCTGCAATGACCGAAGAGAGGGTGTACGCACCTTTTGGCGTCGCCTGTTCGGAGGACACAATGCGTCACCCCACCGTCGCCCTCGCCGCACTGGCAGTCGCGGTCGCCGCACTTGCCGCGCCGGCCGGTGCGGAGACCACCGTGGTCACCGGCAGCCTCGGCACGTCCGTGTCCATCTCCACCGCCCCCAGCGCCGCAGTGGACCTGGGCAGCCTGGCCCTCGGCCTCAACACCGCCGGCGGCGGCACCATCGCCGTCACCGCCAACACCGCCTACACGGTCACCGTGGCCGCCGACAAAGCCGCGATGACCCAGTGGAACGGCACCGCCTACGGCACCACCGCCCTGGGC
>DATMKC010000230.1:0-6796 GCA_035553555.1 Egibacteraceae bacterium
ATCGCGAACCTGATGATGGCCCAGCTCCTGCACCTGGAAGGCGAGGACCCCGAGAAGGACATCGCCCTCTACATCAACTCCCCGGGCGGGTCGGTCACCAGCGCGCTGGCGATCCTGGACACCATGGAGTTCATCAAGCCGGACGTGTCGACGTTCTGCATGGGCCAGGCCGCCTCTGCCGCGGCGATCCTGCTGGCGGCCGGCACCAAGGGCAAGCGCTACGCCCTGCCCCACAGCCGGATCCTCATCCACCAGCCGCACGGCGGCGCCGAGGGCCAGTCGGTGGACATCGAGATCCAGGCCCGGGAGATCAGCCGGATCCGCGACCTGCTCGACGACATCCTCGCCGAGAAGACCGGCCAGCCCAAGGAGCGCATCGGCCGCGACACCGACCGCGACTTCATCATGACCGCCGCCGAGGCCAGGGACTACGGCCTCATCGACGAGGTCATCGCCTCGCGCAAGACGCAGGCGGCCGCGCTGAAGGCCAGCTAGGGGCCGGCGTCCGCCCCGGCGAGCGGTTCGCCCGCGAATCGGGAGCAATGCCGTGTCCGTGTCACCCGGCCCCGCTACGATGAACGGCGGCAGCGCACCGGCGGTCCAGTTCCGCCGGGACGGTGCCGATAGGACCATCAGGCCGCAGGGCCCTCCGGGGTCGTGGCGGGCCGCAAGACGGGAGCGCGAGGCGCATGGCCAAGTTCGGTGAGAGCGGCGACCTGCTGAAGTGCTCGTTCTGCGCGAAGTCGCAGAAGCAGGTCAAGAAGCTCATCGCCGGACCGGGCGTGTACATCTGTGACGAGTGCATCGACCTGTGCAACGAGATCATCGAAGAGGAGTTCGCCGAGACTCCCGAGCTCGTCGCCGGCGACCTGCCGAAGCCCGCCGAGATCTTCGGCTTTCTCAACGACTACGTCGTGGGCCAGGACGACGCCAAGAAGACCCTCGCGGTCGCCGTCTACAACCACTACAAGCGCATCCGCGTCGGCTCCACCGGCCGTGACGACGAGGTCGAGCTGGCCAAGTCCAACATCCTCCTGCTCGGCCCCACCGGCTCCGGCAAGACGCTGCTCGCGCAGACCCTCGCCCGGCTGCTGAACGTGCCGTTCGCCATCGCGGACGCCACGGCGCTCACCGAGGCCGGCTACGTGGGCGAGGACGTCGAGAACATCCTGCTGAAGCTGATCCAGGCCGCCGACTTCGACGTGAAGAAGGCCGAGACCGGGATCATCTACATCGACGAGGTCGACAAGATCGCCCGCAAGAGCGAAAACCCGTCGATCACGCGGGACGTCTCCGGCGAGGGCGTGCAGCAGGCGCTGCTGAAGATCCTGGAGGGCACGGTGGCCAGCGTGCCGCCGCAGGGCGGGCGCAAGCACCCCCACCAGGAGTTCATCCAGATCGACACCACCAACGTGCTGTTCATCTGCGGCGGGGCGTTCGCCGGCCTGGAGCACATCATCGAGCAGCGCATCGGCCGCAAGGGCGTGGGCTTCGGCGCCGAGGTGTTCTCCAAGAAGGACACCGACCTGTCCAACCTGCACTCGCAGACGCTGCCGGAGGACCTGATCAAGTTCGGGCTGATCCCGGAGTTCGTCGGCCGCCTTCCGGTGGTGTGCAGCGTCGAGCAGCTGGACCAGGCGGCGCTGGTGCAGATCCTCACCGAGCCCAAGAACGCGCTGGTCAAGCAATACCGCAAGTTCTTCGAGTACGACGGCGTGAACCTGGAGTTCACCGCGGACGCCCTGGAGGCCATCGCCGACCAGGCGATCCTGCGCGGCACCGGCGCCCGCGGCCTGCGCGCGATCATGGAGGAAGTCCTCCTGAACACGATGTACGAGCTGCCGTCGATGAACGACATCGGCGAGTGCGTCATCGACGGCGACACCGTGCGGGAGAAGGTCAACCCGACGCTGGTGCCGCGCACGGCGGCGGAGCCGATCCGGCGCGAGCGCTCCGCCTGACCTTCCCCGTTCGAACGGGTGCGGGCACCGCGACATCCCGCAGTGGGGGCACCCGTTCCGGTGGTCACGCCGGCCGCAAGCGTCCCTCGGTCAGGGCGTCCAGCGTCAGCGCCACCAGGCGGCGGCGCGTCTCGGGATCGGTGCCCTGCACCAGCAGGGCCTCGACCGTGGCGAAGAACGCGCGCACGACATCGTCCAGCCGCTCGTCCGGCACGTGCGGCCTGATGGCATTGCCGAACATCGTGCCGAGCGCCGCCTGAGACCGTTCGGCGAACTCCGCCACGACCGCTGAGCAGTGGGAGGCCAGCCGGGGCAGAGGCAGAGCGGGGCGGCCGTAGACTGGCCCGCATGTCTGCACACGACGCTGCGCACGACTCCGGGCGCGAGCTGCCGAAGGCGTACGAGCCGGCCGAGGTCGAGGACCGGCTCTACCAGTGGTGGGAGACCTCCGGGTTCTTCCACGCCGACCCTGGCGGCCACGGCGAGCCGTTCTCCATCGTCATCCCGCCGCCCAACGTCACCGGCTCCCTGCACATCGGCCACGCGCTGGACAACGCGCTGCAGGACGCCGTCGTCCGCCGCGCGCGCATGCGCGCGCGCAACGCGGTGTGGATCCCCGGCACCGACCACGCGGGCATCGCCACGCAGAACGTGGTGGAGAAGCAGCTCGCCGCGCAAGGGCTGACGCGCCACGACCTGGGCCGCGAGGCGTTCGTGGAGCGCGTGTGGCAGTGGCGGGAGGAGTCCGGCGGCACCATCCTGACGCAGCTTCGCCGCCTGGGCGCGTCCTGCGACTGGGACCGCGAGGCGTTCACCTTCGACGAGCAGCGCAGCAAGGCCGTGCGCAAGGTGTTCGTGGACCTGTACGAGCAGGGCCTGATCTACCGGGGCAACCGCCTCATCAACTGGTGCCCGCGCTGCGTGTCGGCGATCAGCGACATCGAGGTCGACCACAGCGAGGAGGAGGGCGAGCTCGCGTTCCTGCGCTACCCCGGCTCGGACGGTTCGGACGGCGTGGTGGTCGCCACCACGCGCGCGGAGACCATGCTCGGCGACACGGGCATCGCGGTGCACCCCGACGACGAGCGCTACGCGCACCTGGTCGGCAAGACCGTGCGGCTGCCGCTGATGGACCGCGACATCCCCGTGTTCGCCGACAGCCACGTCGACCCGGAGTTCGGCACCGGCGCCGTGAAGGTCACCCCGGCGCACGACCCCAACGACCACGAGATGGGCCAGCGCCACGGCCTGCCCGCGATCGACGTGATGACCGACGAGGCGGCGATCAACGCCAACGGCGGGGCATACGAGGGCCTGGACCGCTTCGAGGCGCGCCGCAAGGTCAAGGAGGACCTGGACGCGCTGGGCCTGCTGGTCAAGGTCGAGGCGCACACGCACTCGGTGGGGCACTGCTCGCGCTGCGGGACGATCGTGGAGCCGCGCCTGTCCGACCAGTGGTTCGTGAAGGTCCGCCCCCTGGCCGAGCAGGCCGCCAAGGCCGTGCGCGACGGCCGCACCGCCTTCGTCCCGGAGCGCAACGCCAAGCCGTTCCTGGACTGGCTGGACAACTTGAACGACTGGTGCATCAGCCGGCAGATCTGGTGGGGCCATCGCATCCCCGCCTGGTACGACGCCGACGGCGGCGTGCACGTGCTGCGCGAGGACCCCACACCGGAAGAGGCCGAGGCGCGCGGGCTCACCCGCGACCCGGACGTGCTGGACACCTGGTTCAGCTCCGCGCTGTGGCCGTTCACCACGCTGGGCTGGCCCGACGACACGCCGGAGCTGCGCGCCTGGTACCCGACCACCGTGCTGGTGACCGGCTACGACATCAACACGTTCTGGGTCAGCCGCATGATGCTGATGGCGCTGCGCTTCATGGACGACGTGCCGTTCCACACCGTGCTGAACCACGGCCTGGTGCGCGACCGCTTCGGCAAGAAGATGTCGAAGTCGTTCGGCAACGTCATCGACCCGCTGGAGCTGATCGACAGGTTCGGCGCCGACGCGCTGCGCTTCGCGCTGTTCCGTGCCGCCGCCCCCGGCCAGGACGTGCCCCTGGCCGAGGAGTGGGTCGAGGGCGCGCGGCGCTTCGCGAACAAGCTCTGGAACGCCGCGCGCTTCGTGCTGCTGCAGCTGGGCGACGTGACGCCGGCGGACGGCCTGCCGGACACGGGCGCGCTCGAGGTGGAGGACCGCTGGATCCTGTCGCGGCTGGAGGCCTGCCGGGCCGAGGTCGAGGCCGCGTGGGAGGACTACGACGTCGCCGCCGCGTCCCGGGCGCTGTACCACTTCGTGTGGGACGAGTACTGCGACTGGTACCTGGAGCTGGCCAAGCTGCGCGACGACCGCGCCGGCAAGCTGGTGCTCGCCCACGTGCTCGACGTGGCGCTGCGCCTGCTGCACCCGCTGATGCCGTTCATCACCGAGGAGATCTGGCGCACGCTGCGGCGCACCGAGGACACGATCATGCGCGCCGAGTGGCCGCCGGCCACCAGCGTCCGCGACGCCGACGCCGAGGCGGCGGTCGAGGCGGTGCAGGAGGCCGTCACCGAGCTGCGCCGCTTCCGCGCAGAGCACAACCTGGCGCCGGCCACGCGCATCGACGTGGTCGCGCGCGCGAGCGCGGCGCGCCGCGCGCCGCTGCAGGCCGGCGTCGACGGCATCCGCCGCCTGGCCGGCGTGGCGCGCTGGAGCTGGGCGGACGAGGCCGGCGAGCCGGCCGGCGGCGTCGGCACGGTGGTGCTCACCGACGCCGAGCTGGCCGTGCCGCTGGAGGGGCTGATCGACCTGGGCGAGGAGCGCGAGCGCCTGGAGCGCGAGCTCGCCAAGGCGGAGGCCGAGGTCAAGCGCGCCCAGGGCAAGCTCGCCAACGAGGCCTTCACGGCCAAGGCCCCGCCGCAGGTCGTCGAGGCGGAGCGGGCGAAGGCGGCCGAGTGGGCCGACACGGCCGCCACCCTGCGCGCGCAGCTGGACAGCCTGTCATGAGCGCCGGCGTGCCCTCCTACGACGACGTCGTGCGGGAGCTGTTCGCCCGCCAGCCCAACCGCATGGTCCCCGACCTGGACCGCATCCGCACGCTGACGGAGCTGCTCGGCCGGCCGGACCAGGCCTTCCCGGCCATCCAGGTCACCGGCACCAACGGCAAGACCACCGTCTCGCTCATGATCAGCGCGCTCCTGGGCGCGCTCGGCCTGTCCGCGGGGACCTACACCTCGCCGCACCTGCAGGACGTGCGCGAGCGCATCCGCGTGGCCGGCGAGCCGATCTCCCGCGAGGAGATGGTGGAGGGGCTGGCGTACCTTGCGCCGTTCGTGCTGGAGACCGACGACCGCCACCCCGAGGCCCTGACGTTCTTCGAGATCCTCACCGCGCTGTCGTTCACGCACTTCGGGGACAAGCCCGTGGACGTCGGCGTCTACGAGGTCGGCATGGGCGGCGCGTGGGACGCCACCAACCTCGTGCGCGGCGAGGTGGCGGTGCTGAACTCGGTCAGCCTCGACCACCTCGAACTCGGATCCACCCTGCAGGCCATCGCGCGGGAGAAGGCCGGGGTGATCAAGGACGGCGCCGTCGTGGTGTCCGCCGCGCAGGACGACGACGTGGCGGACGTGATCGCGGCGGCCGCCGAGGCGCACGACGCCCGTCTGGTGGTGGCCGGCCGCGACTTCGACATCCTGGAGCGGGGGCTGGCCGTGGGCGGCCAGTACCTGACCCTGCGCGGCGTGACCGGGGAGGTCGACGAGATCTACCTGCCGCTGCACGGCGCACACCAGGCGCGCAACGCCGCGGTGGCGCTGGCGGCGGTGGAGGGTTTCCTGGGCTTCGCCGGCGGTCTGGACGCCGAGGTCATCCGCGAGGGCTTCGCCGCCGTGCGCTCGCCCGGCCGCGTGGAGGTGGTGCGCCGGCGGGACGCCGCGCCCGTCGTGCTCGACGGCGCGCACAACCCGGCGGGCGCCGCCACCCTGGCGCAGACGCTGCGCACCGAGTTCGGGCACCGCCACCGCGTGTTCGTGCTCGGCGTGCTGGGCGACAAGGACGTCGAGGGCATCGTCGAGGCGCTGTTGCCGGTGGCGGACCACCTGGTGGTGACGGAGCCGCCGAGCGGCCGCGCCGCCCCGACGGATCGCATCGCCAAGGCGCTGCACGCCGCCGGGCGGACGTTCGAGACCGCGGCGGACGTGCCCGCCGCGATCGAGCTGGCCTCCGGCGTGGCCACCGAGGAGGACGCCGTGGTGGTGACCGGCTCGCTGTACATGGTCGGCGCCGCCCGAGATGCGCTCGGGCTGGAGCCCGCATAGCATCCGCGCCCATGAGCACAGAACGCACCCTGATCCTGGTCAAGCCCGACGGCGTGAAGCGGCGTCTGGTCGGCGAGGTGGTCTCCCGCATCGAGCGCAAGGGACTGACCATCAGCCGCATGGAACTGAAGACCATCAGCCGCGAGACGGCCGAGCAGCACTACGGCGAGCACCGCGAACGCCCGTTCTTCGGCGAGCTGGTCGACTTCATCACCTCCGGGCCGCTGGTGGCGATGGTCGTCGAAGGCCCCGACGCGGTGAAGAGCATGCGCAACATCATGGGCGCCACCAACCCGGTCGAGGCGACGCCGGGCAGCATCCGGGGCGACTTCGCCACCGTGATCGGCGAGAACATCGTGCACGGGTCGGACTCGCCGGAGAACGGCGAGCGCGAGATCGCGATCTTCTTTCCCTGACGGCGCGCGCCGGCTGGGGGCACTGTCCGTTCGGGAAGGTCGGCTGCGCGTAATGCGTAGTGACCAGGGGTAACCGGGGGTGCACGCGTTCCCCCACCCCCACAGGAGTGCCCCCCGA
>DATMKC010000231.1:0-2162 GCA_035553555.1 Egibacteraceae bacterium
CCCGCCCGCCGGTGTTCACGATCTTCCTGCCACCCGCGCGCGCCGACGACGTGGTGGGCGCGCCGCGCCCGGCCGGCGGCCCTCGCTAGTGGGAGTCGTCGCAGGCCGTCAGAGCCCCACGGACCAGCGTCTCGATGACGGCGCGGGTACGGGCTGAGGAGAGCCCCAGGTCACGGCGGAGCAGTTTCCAGGTGCCGACATCGGTGGCCGCGTACAGGGCGTCCAAGGCTTGCCGGCGGCGCCTGGGGTGGACGGGCAGCAGCGGGGCGAAGCTCGCCTCGAGCCACGCCCGGTGCCCGGCGCGGCCCGCCTGCAGGGCGGCGGCGACGGCGGTGCTGTCCCGCTCCAGCGGCAGCAGCGCCCAGTTGACGTCGCCGTACCTCTCGTACTCCGCGACCAGGCCGCGCGCGATCGCCACGACGTCGCCGGGAGGCGTGCCACCGCGCATCTCCAGCAGCTCCTGGCCGAGCTCGCCGATGGCGGCGAGGAACAGCGCCTCCTTCGACGCGAAATGCGTGTGCACCGTCTGCGACGACACTCCGGCCGTGCCGGCGACGTCCGCGATCCGGATGGACGGGTACGCCGAGGTCATGATCGCGTCCTTCATCGCCTGCACGATCTTCCTTCGGGTCTGATCCCGCTTCTCGGCGCGGGCGACCATCCGGTACCGGCGGCGCGACGGCTGCGCGGTCACGGCTGCACACGACTGTCCACACCCGCTTCGGGGCGACGCAGGGTGGCCGCCAGGAACAGCGCCGAGCCGCTCAGCAGGTGCAACACGACCGTGAGCCGTGCTGCGTCCGAGCGCGGGCGCAGCCCCCACGACGCGGGCTCCGCCACCGTCCCGACCAGCATCGTCGCGCCGATGGCCGCGCACGTGCGTGCTGGCCCGACCCGGCCCGGGCCGTCCTTGAGCGCCGCGACCAGGGCGATCAGCGGCATCGGCCACGGCGCCGCGACTCCCGATCCCAGGCCCAGCGCCAGGTGCACGCGAACGTCACCGGGAAAGCGCAGCCCGAGCGGCTCGTCGGGCAGGTCCGGGTGTCGTAGCGACACCGCCGTCGTGACCACGGTGGTGGCGACCGACAGCAGCGCGGCGGCCAGCAGCGGCTTCCGGCTCATCCGTTCCCCCTTGACCCCTCGCGGGCACCGGGCTGCCCGGCCACCAGGGTGATATTGACTTGTCCCCGAGTCAAGACAATTATGTCTGGCGGCCGCCGTTCCAGCCGGCCGGGAAGCACCCAGGGTGGCGAGGTGAGCGACGTGGGCGGCAACTACGTGCAGATGAACGAGCTGGTCCATGCCGGGCTGCGGCGCGACCTGGACCGCATCGGCCAGGTGGCCCGGCAGCCGTTGACCGCCGAGCGGCGCGAGGCCCTGGCCCGGCGCGTCAGCTGGCTGGTGGAGTTCCTCCATCACCACCACGCGAGCGAGGAGGAGGCGATCTGGCCGCTGGCCGTGCGCAAGCGGCCACAGCTGGGCGGGCTGATGGAGGCGATGGAAGCCGAGCACGGCGCCTTGGCGGCCGCGGCGGACGGCCTGCACGAGGCGGCCGCGGCCTACGCCGGCGACGGGTCGGAGAGCAAGCGGCAGGCACTGGTGGCCGCGCTCGATCGCATGCGGATCACCTGCCTGCCCCACCTCGAGCATGAGGAAGCCGCGGCCGTGCCGCAGCTGGTACAGACCCTGGACGACCGGGAGTGGGCGAAGGTCGACAAGCGGTTCCGCCGAGGGCTGGGCCCGAAGGATCTCGGCTGGATCGCGATGTGGCTGCTCGACGACCTCGACCCGGCCCACGCCCGGTTCCTCCGCGGCCAGCTTCCCCGCCCCGTCCTGACGTTGCTGACCTGGCGCTGGGGCCGCCCCTACGCTCGCGAGGCGTCCCTCGCCTGGGGTGAGCTCGCCGGCGTGCGCGGGTAGCGGCGCCGTCGCCGGACCCGACGACGGCAACGCCGGGCCGGCGAGGCTAGAACGCGTCGCGTTCCGGACCGTGCGGAGGCGGTTCCGCCGCGGCCGCTTCGACGTTCCCGGGGACCGAGGCGACTGCGTCGCCGGCGCGCCGGCGCACGTCCTGCATCGGGAACACGTAGCGACGGAACGCCCAGAACCGGAACGCCGTGCCGAGCAGGACGCCGACGATCTGGCCGCTGACGAAGTCGGCG